>JAKONR010000208.1 GCA_022701825.1 Hymenobacteraceae bacterium
TCACGCCTACTTCGATAACGGTAGTAGCTACCATTATCTGGGTTTCTTTTTTCACGAAGCGCGCCATCTCAAAGTCTTTTTCCTCGGCCTTCATGCGCCCGTGCACGATGCTGATTTGCATCTCCGGGAAGGCCCGGCTCACGCTTTCGTAGCCGTCGGTGAGGTCTTTGTAGTCGAGCGTTTCGCTTTCCTCAATGAGCGGGTACACGATGTACACCTGCCGCCCCAGCGCCACCTGGTCACGAATAAACTGAAACACCTTCAACCGGTTAGCATCGTAGCGATGCACCGTTACGATGGGCTTGCGGCCGGCGGGCAGCTCGTCAATCACGCTCACGTCGAGGTCGCCGTAGAGCGTCATGGCCAGCGTGCGCGGGATGGGCGTGGCCGTCATCACGAGCACGTGCGGTATCACGTAGGGGTTTTTCTGCCACAATTTCGAGCGTTGCGCCACGCCAAAGCGGTGCTGCTCGTCCATTATCGTCAGCCCTAGGTTGCGAAACTGCACCACGTCTTCGAGCAGGGCGTGGGTGCCCACGAGCATCTGCATTTCGCCGGCGCGCAGCTGCTCGTGCAGCTCGCGGCGTGCGCGGGTGGGCGTGCTGCCGGTGAGCTTGCCGAGGTTGATGCCGAGCTGGTCGGCGTACACTTTCAGACCCTGGTAGTGCTGGTCGGCCAGGATTTCAGTCGGGGCCATTAGGCAACTTTGCGCGCCGTTGTCGGCGGCCATCAGCATGGCGATGAAGGCCACGATGGTTTTGCCCGAGCCCACGTCGCCTTGCAAGAGGCGGTTCATCTGCTTGCCAGCCAGAAAGTCCTTGTAAATCTCGTGGATAACCCGTTTTTGGGCACCCGTGAGGTCGAAGGGCATGATGTTCTTATAGAAATGCACCAGAGTGGGCACTTCGTTGAAAATCTGTCCCGAAAGCGTCACCTTGCGCTGGTCTTTCTGGCGCAACAGCTTGAGCTGCACGTAAAACAGCTCCTCAAACTTGAGCCGGAAGCGGGCGCGTTGCAACGTATCCGCGTTCTGCGGGAAGTGAATCTGCTGCATGGCCTCGGCCTTGCCCATCAGCCCGTATTGCTGGATGAGTTCGGGCGAGAGCGTCTCAGTAATCTGCGGCAGCGCGATTTTGAGCAGGTCGCTCACCATCCGCATAATCGCCTTGCTGTCAACGCGGTGGTAGTTGCGCAGCTTATCCGAGGTATTATACACCGGCTGCAAAAAGCTCTGGCCGGCTTTCTGCTCGGTTACTTCTTCCAGCTCGGGGTGCGCCATTTGGGGCCGCCCGTTGAACATGGTCGGCTTGCCAAAAACGATGTACTCCTGGTGGTTTTTGACGACCTTTTCGAGGTAGTTCACGCCCTTGAACCACACCAAATCCAGCTCGCCGCTGGCGTCGCCTACCTTGGCCACCATGCGCTTTTTGGGCCCCTCGCCTATCACTTCGCGCCCGCGCAGCACGCCCTTCACCTGCACGAACTGCATGTCGTCGTGCAGGTCCACCACGTTGTAGAACTGCGTGCGGTCGAGGTAGCGAAAGGGGTAGCGCTGAATGAGGTCGCCGTAGGTGAACAGCCCCAGCTCCTTGCCCAGCAGCTGCGCCCGCTGCGCACCCACGCCCCGCAGGTATTCGAGCTTGGTATTGAAAAAGTTACTCAAGGGTAAATGGCTGGATTGCCGGATGGCTGCATTGTTGAATGGCCGATTTACCTAAATAATCTGGCACTAGACAATTCAACAATCCACCAGTCCAACAACTAAACAATTATTTATATCTCAACGAATTAAGCATCCTAATCATGTCGTACTTCACGTACTCAATCACCGGGGCCAGCGAGTCGTTGTCGGTGGCGGTGCGGAAGTAGAGCGCGGCGCGGAAGAAGTGCTTGGTGCTGTCGGTGGTATAAAACTGAAACTGGCTCGGCACCTCGCCTTCCAGTTCAAACACCGAGGCGCGCAAGCCGTTCGGCGTGCGCAGAATTTTTTCCTCAATCGAGGTTGCCTTTATCTGGTGCTTGCCGGTGAGCTTGCGCGCGTCCTCCATCATTTTGTTGTAGAGCTTGCGGTCGCGCACCACGTTGGTGTACGTAATCTGCACGTTGGCATGCAGTTGCGGGTAATAGATATTGAGCCAGTCGGGCTGCGCCAGGTACGAGGAGTCGCGCAGCACCTTGGCCGACTTCGAGTACTCGAAGGTATACGGATGCCCCGGCCCTAGCTCGCGGTAGGCGTGCGCAGGCAGGTCGATGCGGTTGTAGCCCTTGGGCTTGGGCGTAAACTCGGCCTCCGACGAGCAGGCTACTACCCCAGCGCACAGCGCCAGCACTACCCCTGTTTTGCCAAACTGCGCTAACATCTTATCAAACATAAAATACTGGAAATTCCTCAAAGATAAGCCCCGCCCGCAAGGGTAGCAGACTGGCTATTATCTCACCTAAATACGCCCCAAAGCCACACAACCCCACTCAAAGCAAATCAAAAAGGGCCGCCGGCCCAAAAGCCGACAGCCCCCAAAAGCCAGCCTGCACAGCAGGCGTATCTGCGTAATCCGTTTGAACCTGCGGTCTAGAACGGGAGTTGGTCTAGCTCGGGCTCCTGGCGCAGGCTCACGTTTTCATCGGTCCCGTTGCCGGTGGTATGGGCACTGCCATTACCATGGCTGCCATTGTTCCCGCCCGGCCGGCCACCAAGCAGCGAAATTTCTTCGGCGATAATTTCGGTGATGTAGCGCGTCTGCTGGTCTTTGTCCTGGTACTGCCGGGTGCGCAATTTGCCTTCTACATACACCTGCGAGCCCTTTTTGAGGTATTTCTCGGCCAGCTCGGCCAGGCCGCGCCACGCCGAAATGTTGTGCCACTCAGTGCGCTCGACGCGGGCACCCTGCTTGTCTTTGTAGTACTCATTGGTTGCCAGGGTGAAGTTGGCTACGCTATTGCCGCCTTCGAGGTAGCGCACTTCGGGGTCTTTACCGAGGTTGCCCACCAGTATTACTTTGTTTACTCCGGCCATGATGTTGCTAGTCTTCGCTAGTTTAAAAAGTGAGATGAACCTTGTTGATAACGCGGGGCTTTCGACGGTTTAAAATTACACATAGCAGTTGGCTTATGCAAATTTTATTGGTAATTTTTACCAAAATAAATAGCAAATATCACCTGGGTGTTGGTGCTTGCCAAAAACGGTTGTCATTGCGAACGTAGCGAAACAATGGCACCTATTTAGCCGCACCGCTCGGGTGCGATTGCTTCGCTGCGCTCGCAATGACAGAATGCGTCTAACTAACCTTAGCCAAGTAGTTGCTAATCAGCACTGGCTTGGGCAATTCCTCAATTTCAGCAGCCGAATACGCCCGCAGTCCCATATCCTGCAATGCGGCGGCGGGCAGCGCGGCGGCCAGCACTACGGCGTGGAAGCGCGCCTCCAGCTTTTGGTGGCTCAACACGTGCTTGAGCGTGGGCGCGGGCCGGTCTTCGGCCACGCGGCTCGTATCGGGTACGCCGCCTAGGGCCTCCACGTGGCGCAGCACCTCGGCGGCGGGCAGGTCGGCGGTGTCAGTCTCGACCAGGGCAAAGTCGTAGAGGCCCTGCCAGATGTCGCCGGCGGCCCGTTCCTTTAAGTAGAGTTGCTCGCCGTGGCGCAGCACGAGGTAGTGGAAGTAGCGCGTGCGGGCAGCCTTGGCCTTGCTCTTGACGGGCAGCAGCGCTACCTGCCCGTGCTGAAACGCCCAGCATTGGCTTTGCAGCGGGCAAAACAGGCAGTCGGGCTTGACGGGCGTGCATTGCAGCGCGCCAAACTCCATGATGGCTTGGTTGAACTCGGCGGCGTGGGCGGGGGGCAGGTGCGCGTCGGCCACGGCCTGGAATTCTTTGCGCGAACTGGGGGCCGCAATGTCGGAATGCAGGCCAAAAACGCGCGCTAAAACCCGAAAAACGTTGCCATCGAGCACCGCCACGGCCTCGTCGAACGCAAAAGATGCGATGGCCGCCGCCGTGTAGGGGCCCACGCCTTTGAGTTGGCGCAGGCCGGCGTAGGTGCCCGGAAACTGGCCACCAAACTCGCCCACCACCTGCTGGGCCGTGTGGTGCATGTTGCGGGCGCGGGAGTAGTAGCCCAGGCCCTGCCAGTGGCGCAGCACCTCCTGCTCGGGGGCGGCGGCCAGGTCTTGCACAGTGGGGTAAGATGTCAGAAAATCAAGGTAATACGGCAAGCCTTGCGCCACGCGGGTTTGCTGCAAGATAACTTCAGATAGCCATATAGCATAGGGGTTGCGGGTGTGGCGCCAGGGCAGGTCGCGGCGGTGGCGCGGGTACCAGCCGAGCAGGGCGGCGGCGAAGAAAGACGGGGAAGGCAAAGCAGGCGCGGAAGCAGTAAAAGCGAGCAAAATAATGAGACAGAATACCTTGACAACGGGTAATTTTGAGGTCAACCATTGGTTGAACCAAAAAAAGGGAGTACCTTTGTGGTCCGATTTCCGCTAGCAACCCCTTACCGGGCAAGGGCTTACGGCGGAAACCGGAGGACTAACCATCCG
>JAKONR010000172.1 GCA_022701825.1 Hymenobacteraceae bacterium
TCGATGAGGCCAAAATGCAGGAAATGCTGGTGTGCGAGTACGGCGGCATGGCCGAAACCCTGGCCAACACCTACGCCCTGAGCGGCGACCGGAAATACCTCGACTTGTCGTACCGCTTCTACGACAAAAAGGTGCTCGACCCGCTGGCCGCCCGCACCGATATTCTGCCCGGCAAGCACTCTAATACCCAGATTCCGAAGGCTATAGCCAGCGCCCGCCGCTACGAGCTGACCGGCGACCAGAAGGACGCCGCCATTGCCGGGTTTTTCTGGCAAACCGTGACCGACAACCACTCCTACGCCACCGGCGGCAACAGCAACTACGAGTATTTGGGCGAGCCGCGCAAGCTCAACGACAAGCTCAGCGAGAATACCACCGAGACCTGCAACACCTATAACATGCTGAAGCTCACGCAGCATTTGTTTGCGCAACAGCCTTCGGCCAAGCTGATGGACTACTACGAGAAGGGGCTTTATAACCACATTCTGGCCTCGCAAAACCACGAAACGGGCATGACGACCTACTTCGTGCCGCTGCGCATGGGCGGGCGCAAAACGTACAGCGACGAGTTCGACACGTTTACCTGCTGCGTGGGCTCGGGCATGGAAAACCACGTGAAGTACGCCGAGAATATCTATTTTCAGGGCCAGGATGGCAGCTTGTACGTCAACCTGTTCATCCCTTCGGAGCTAAGCTGGAAGGAAAAGGGCGTGACCTTGCGCCAGGAAAGCCAGCTACCGGCCGGCAACCAGGTCATGTTTACGGTGACGGCGGCCAAAAGCCGGCCTTTTAAGCTGCGCCTGCGCCAACCCAAATGGACCAAAAACCCGCAGGTGCGCGTGAACGGCCAGCTCGTGGCCGCCACGCCCGATGCCGAGGGCTACCTCGTGCTCGACCGCAAGTGGAAAAACCAGGATAAGATAGAACTAACGCTGCCCGCCGACTTCTACACCGAGGCCCTGCCCGACAACCCCGACCGCCGCGCCCTCTTCTACGGCCCCACGCTGCTGGCCGGCGTGCTCGGCAACACCGAGCCGGAGCCCGTGACCGGCGTACCCGTGCTCGTAACCGCTAGCAACGACCCCAACGCCTGGGTGAAGCCCTTGGATGCCAAGCAGCTACGCTTCCAGACCGCCGGCCTGGGCACGCCTCACGATGTGCCGCTCGTGCCCTTCAACCAGACCGCCAACGAGTACTACACGGTGTATTGGGACGTATTTACGCCCGAAAAGTGGGCCAGCCAGCAGCGCGTGTACGAGGCCGCCCGCCAAAAGCAGCAGGCGCTGGAAGCCCAGACGGTAGACATCTTGCGCGTAGGCGAAATGCAGCCCGAGCGCGACCACAATTTTACCGTTTCGGAGAAGGCCGAAACCGGCGAGGAGCACGGCCGCAAGTGGCGCACCGTGAACGAGGGCGGCACCATGGCCTTCACTCTGAAAGTGGCCCCCACAAAGGCTAACACGCTGCTGCTCACCTACTGGGGCATGGACAACCGGGGCCGCGTATTCGACGTGCTGGTCGATGGCGAGAAGATTGCCACCGAAGACCTCAATAAGTACAAGGAGAGCCGCTTCTACGACATTTCGTACCCCATTCCGCCCGCCCTCACCAAAGGCAAGCAGCAGGTAAAAGTCACCTTTCAGGCCCGGCCCAACAACAGCGCCGGCCCGGTGTACGGCGTGCGTAGCGTGCGGGAGTAAGAACGCGCAGCCGCCTGAAAACCAGTCTAAAATGGTACGACGACTTTCAGGCCCACGTTGCGGCCGGGGTTATAGATGCCGCGCCGGCCGGTGGGCGAGGCCGCGTAGTACTCGAAGTACTTGAGGCGGTTGAGGTGCGCCTGGTAGGCGGTATCGAGGATATTATCGACTTGCACGAACACCTGCACGGCCTCGCGGCCGGTGGCGGTGCGCAGCGTGGTGCCCAGGCCCGCGCCCAGCAGCAGGTAGCCGGCGGTGGCGGTTTCGGCCCCGTCTACGGCGTAGAAGCGGCGCTGGGGCGCGGTGCCATCCAGGGTGAGGCGCAGGTAGGTGCCCGCGAGGCGGGCGGCGGGGCGGGCGGGGGCGCTCAGGCGCAGCTCGGTGCGGGCCTGGGGGGCGGGTATCAGGGGCAGGTAGCGCCCGGCCTGCCCTACCCGCTCGTGCAGGGCGGGGTTGTCGTTGAGGCCAATAACGAAGGCCGCCCCGGTGCGCCAGCTCAGCCAGGGCAGGGCGGCGGGGTGCAGGTTGACGGCCACTTCGCCGCCGTAGAGGCGGGCGGCGGCCTGCTGGTACTGGTAGGTGGCATTGCCGGGCACTACCTCTACGGGCTGGCCCTGCGCATCGAACAGGCGGGCCTGGTAAATGAAGTTATCCACGTAGTTGTGGAAAACTTCGGCGCTCGCCTCCCAGCCGGCCGACTTCCAGAGCACGCCCACGTCTTGCTGCAAGCTGAACTCGGGCTGAAAGCCCCGGTTGCCCAGGTACACGATGTGCGCGCCGGGGTCGAGGCCATTAGAGCCAATTTCGGGGATATTGGGGGCGCGGTAGCCGCGGGCTATATTGGCCCGCAGCACCAGGTGCTCGCCCACGGCGTAGCTGCCGCCCAGGCTGGCCGATAAGCCCCGGTAAGTATTCTTAAACTGCGGAAACGGCAGCTCCGCGCCCGGCGTACCGCCGCTAGCGGCCGTGCCAAAGCCGGTGGCCGGGTCGGTGGCGGTGTAAAAATCGCCCCAGCGCACCACGCGGGTATCGTAGCGCAGGCCGCCGGTTAGCTCCAGCTGGCCGAAGGCTTTTTTGGCCACGCCAAAGCCGCCGAGGTCGAAGAGCCGGTAGGCCGGAATGGGAAAATCAGTGGCGTTGAGGTGCTGGTTGAACTGGCTCATGCCGTTGGCGCCCACGGTCAGCTCGAACCCCCGCCAGGTGGGCAGCAGGTAGCGCGCCTCGTAGCTAGTGGTGGTGAGGCGCAGGTCGAGGCCCGGCTGCTGGGGCGCGGTGGGGTGGTTGAACTCCTGGCGGTGGTTTTGCTGCACGCCCAGCAGCAGGCGCAGCTCGCCCGCGCCCAGCTTGATGGCGCCATCGGCAAAGGCCCGGTAGTGCTGGATGTGCTGGCGCAGGGCGCTCTGGCCGTAGCTGCGCAGCTCGGCGTCGGGCACCAGCGGGCGGGCCTTTACATCGTCTTTGTCAGCCTCAAAAACCTGGTAGCTAAAGGCCCGGCTCAGCGAGTCGCGGCTACCGTCGGGGATTTCCTGGTGGTTGTCGTAGGCCGTCAGCCAGAGGTGCAGGCCGCCCCAGCGCTTTTGCACGCCCACCATGCCCGTCAGCGTCAGCTCCCGAAAACCCGTGTTGTACACCAGGCCATCGGCGGCGTTGCGGTAGTCGCGGGCCAGCCGGTGGCTGGCCCGAAAGCTGGCTTGCAGGCCATTTTTTTGGTAGTTGAGCGCGGCCGACGCGCCGAGCAGCGCGTTTACCGACTGGTACTCGGCCAGGGCCTCGCCGTGCAGCTCGCCCTCGGGGCCGGTGGGCAGGGCGGGCAGCAGGTTCACCACGCCAGCCACGGCGTCGGAGCCATAAAGCAGGCTGGCGGGGCCTTTTACCACCTCCACCCTATCCACCCCGTAGTTGTCGACCTCGATGCCGTGCTCGTCGCCCCACTGCTGCCCCTCCTGCCGCAGGCCGTTGTACAAGGTCAAAACCCGGTTGTAGCCCAGGCCCCGAATGAAGGGCTTACTGATATTGGGCCCCGTGGTCACGGCGCTCAGGCCCGGCACGCCCCGCACGGCCGCGTCGATGATATTGGAGCTGGCGTTGAGCAGAATCTCGCGCTTGCTTAGGGCCGCGATGGGCACCGGCGAGCGGCGGATTTCGGTGCTGCGGCTCACGCCCGTTACCACGACTTCGGTCAGGGCTTTTTCGGCCTTCGCCAGCCGGATGCTGAGCGGTGCGCTCGTGGGCAGCGTCACCGCCTGGCGGGCCAGGGTGTAGCCCACCGCGCTGATTTCCAGCGTGTGCGCGCCGGCCGGCAGGTCGGGCAGCGCAAAGGCGCCGGCCGCGTCGGCGGTGGTGCCCTGGTGCAAAGCAGGCACCGCCACGCTGGCGTAGGGTACGGGCTGGCCGGCCGGGTCTATTACGTGGCCGTGCAGCGCCTGGGCGCGAGCCAGGGCCGGGAGCAGAAGAAGGCAGAGGATCAGTAGCTTCATCGGGAAGGGGCAAAGGCGTGGCCAGAAGCGGGCTTTTTGGGCTGCTTTGAAAAGAGAAAAATCAAGTGGCGAAATGACGGACTCGGTAGGCGCTAGGCGTCGCCGAATACCGTTTGCCAGAGCAGAAACACGTTGAGCGCGATGATGAGGCCCGCCACGGCCCAGGCCACCACCCGCACCAGGGGCTTGTTCACGAACACGCCCATCTTGAGCTTGTCGTTGGTGAAAAGCACCAGTGGCACCACCGCGAACGAGAGCTGCAACGAGAGCACCACCTGGCTGAATACCAGTAGCTGGCCCGTGCCCTTCTCGCCGTACAAAATGGCCACGACCAGCGCCGGCACCACCGCTACCAGCCGCGTAATGAGCCGGCGCACCCAGGGCTTGAGGCGCAGGTTGAGGAAGCCTTCCATCACAATCTGGCCGGCCAGGGTGCCGGTGAGCGTCGAGCTTTGGCCCGAGGCCAGCAGGGCCAGGGCGAAGATGGTGCTGGCCGCCGTGGCCCCGAGCACCGGCGTCAGCAGCTTGTGCGCGTCGGCGATGTCGGCCACGTCTTCGTAGCCTTTGCCGTGAAAGGCGGCGGCCGCCGTGACGAGGATGGCCGCATTAATAAAGAAGGCCAAAAACAGCGCCACCGTCGAGTCGATGGTGGCAAACTTGATGGCCGAGCGCTTGCCTTTTTCCGTCTGCTCTATCTGGCGCACCTGCACGATACTGCTGTGCAAGTAGAGGTTATGCGGCATTACGGTGGCGCCCAGGATGCCGATGGCTACGTAGAGCATGGCCGGGTTGGTCACGATTTCGGGGCGCGGCACCAGGCCCTTGGCGAGGCCCAGCCAGTCGGGGTGCGAGGCGATAATCTCGTACAGAAAGCACGCGAATATCAGGAAGATAAGCCCGGCTATCAGGCTTTCTATTACCTTGAAGCCTTTGTTTTGGAGCAATAATACCAGCAGCACATCGAGCGTAGTGATGGCCACGCCCCAGGGCAGCGGCAGCCCGAACAGCAGGTTGAGGGCGATGGCCGAGCCGATAACCTCGGCCAAATCGCAGGCCGCGATGGCGACCTCGCACAGCACCCACAGTGCGATGGCCACGGGCTTGGAGTAGTGGTCGCGGCAGGCCTGGGCCAGGTCGCGGCCAGTTACGATGCCCAGCTTGGCGGCCAGGTGCTGCAAGAGCATGGCAAACAGGTTGGAAATCAAAATCACGCTCAGCAGCGTGTAGCCAAAGCGCGCGCCGCCGGCCAGGTCGGTGGCCCAGTTGCCGGGGTCCATGTAGCCCACGGCCACCAGCAGCCCCGGCCCCCAGTAGGCCCGAAACTTGCGCCAGAACGAGGCATCGGCCGCCGGCATCTCGATGCTGGCGTGCACCTCGCTGAGCGAGGTGCCCTGGCGGGCGTGCCGCCAGCCCGGCTCGGGCGCGGCGGCGGTAGGTGTATCGGGGGAGGTAGTGGTGGGTAGCAACGCTTCTGTACTAAGTAATTAGAACGAATGTAGAAACTATTTTTAGACGAGCCTAAATTATTTTTTAAGCTGCCCTAAATACTGCCTTCCCCCGAGAAAAGTTTCCGGCTGCGGCGTAGGCCGGGCGCTGGCCCAGCCAGGCGCGGCCAGCGCCGGCTCGCAGCACGGGTTTTGGGCTTGCGCGGCAGGGTACGCCGCACCCAGAAGCCAAGCCGCCGTTTCGGCACGTGCCGGCATCAGGCTACTGGCTATGTTGCACTAACTTGCGTACGCTTTGTGCAAAACCACTATGCGAGCCGCCCGAGGCATTTTATTACTATGGCTGCTGGGCGGCCCCCTGGCGGCTCAGCCAGGCCGACCGAGCGCTGCCGGGGCCGCACTGCCCGTTGGCCTAGCCCGCCTGCTCGCCCCTTCGCTCGGCAACCCGCACCAGGACATCGAGCGGCTGCGGCTGGCCCGTGCCCAGTGGGCGGGCGACTCGCTGGGCCGGCTGCTGGTGTACCACCGCCTGGGGGCCGACTTCCAACATCTTCAGCAGGCTGACTCGGCGCTTTACTACATGCGCCGGGCCTGGCGGCTGGCCAGCCCCGCGCAGCGGCGGCAGCAGCCCGCCGATGCCGTGGAGATAGCCGACGGGCTGGGGCACCTCTACCACACGCGGGGTAGCTACGACAGCGCCGCCATGTATTACCGGCACGCCATCACGGTCTTCAGGCAGGCGGGCCTGGATAGCAGCCGGGGCGCGCGCATTGGCAACTTCATGCCCTCGACGCACGAGTCGTGGGGCGAGGGCGGCTGGGCACTGGCCAGCAGCGCGGCCAATGCCGGCTCGGCCCTGCGGCAGAGCGGCGACCTGCGGCGCGCCCTGCGCTACTACGAGCGAGCCCGCACCCTCTACGAGCTGCAGCATAGCCTGCCCGGCGTAATCTGGACCCAGAGCCTGGTAGGCGAGGCCTACGCCGAGCAGGGCGACCCGGCCCAGGCGCTGCCCGCCTACGAGCAAGCCCTGCGCACGGCCCACCGCTACCAGCGTCAAGACCTCCAGGCTGGCAGCCTCATAGAGGTCGACCTAGTGCTGGACTACTACGTGCCGCTGCTGCTAGCCGCCCCCGGTCGCCGGGGCCAGGCCAGCCGCGTAGCCGCGGAAACTATTCGGACGTTGCGCGCCGCTTATCCCGACGCAGCGCTGCTCGCTAGGCCCGTAGCTGGCGCGCAGCTAACCCGCCTGCACCTGGTGCTCGCCGAGGAAGCCCTGCGGGCCGGGCTGCCCGCCGCAGCCGCGCCCTCCCTGCGCGAAGCCGCGCAGTCGCTAACCTACGCCCGCCCCGGCCGCGACCAGCCCTACTATCGGCGGGCCACTACCCTACTGCTGGGGCTGCGCGCCTGGCAGCAGCACGCCGCCGCCCCGGCCGCTAGCCGCCGCCTGCTGGCCCAGGCCACGGCCCTGCTCACGGCCGTGCCCGCCGACAATGCCCTGGCGCGCCTGGGGTCGCAGTTGGCCGGCTACTGCCTGGCCATGGGCGAGCCCGCCCTGGCGCAGCAGGTGCTACGGCCTCTGCTGTACGAGAAGGCGCGGCAGCTGAGCCCGGCCGGCCGCAGCCGGGCCACCGCGCTGCTGGCCCAGGCCTACGCCGGCACGGGGCGCTACGACAGCGCCTATGCCTATGCCCAGCGCGCCCAGGCCCTGGCCGATACCCTGCGGGCCGCCCAGCAGTTTGCGGCGGTGGCGGCTACCGAGGCGCGTTTTCGTACCCGCGAGCAGGCTGGCCAGATACGGCTGCTCACCGAGCGCGACCAGCAGCAGGCGGTGCAGGTGCGGCTGGCGGCAGCCGGCGTAGTGCTGCTAACCCTGCTGCTGCTGGGGGCCGGCGCGGCGTGGCGCACTACCCGCCGCCTCAACCAGAAGCTGGCAGCCCAAAGCAACCGCTTGCAGCGGCAGGCCGAGCGCCTGGGCGCGCTCGACGCGGCCAAAAACCAGTTTTTTGCCAATGTCAGCCACGAGCTACGCACGCCGCTAACCCTGGTACTGGGGCCGCTCGATGGGCTGCTGGCCGACCCGGCCGCCTCGCTGCCCACCGCCGTGCGCGGCCCCGTGGCGCTGGCCCACCGCAGCGCGCAGCGCCTGCTGGAGCTGGTTAACCGCATTCTGGACCTCACTAAGCTGGAGGCTGGCCGGCTTGAGCTAAAGCCCGTGCCCACGGCCCTGGCGCCGCTGCTGCGCCGGGTGGTAGCACAGTTCGACTCGCTGGCCGCCGAGCGGCGGGTGGCGCTGGTAGCCCCGGCCGTCTTGCCCGAGGGCCTACGCCTGCTGCTCGACGCCGATAAGGTAGAGCAGATTCTGACCAACCTGCTCATCAATGCCCTCAACCACACGCCCGCCGGCGGAGCCGTGCTGGTGCAGGTAGCGCTGGCTGCCCCCGGTGAAGACCACTACGCCGTGACCGTGCGCGACACCGGCCCGGGCATCGCGGCCGGCGAGCAGGCACGCGTGTTCGAGCGCTTTTACCAGAGCCCGCAGCGGCAGGCGCAGGGCGGCACCGGCCTGGGCTTGGCCCTGAGCCGCGAGCTAGCCACGCTGCTGGGCGGCACGCTCACGCTGGTGAGTGCGCCCGGCCAGGGCGCGGCCTTCACGCTGCGCTTTCCGGCGCCGCTACTGCCCGGCGGGCCGGCAGCGGAAGTTGAAGACGACGATACCGACAACCCGGAAGCCAACCCAGAACCACCGCTGAACGAGGCAGATACCCAACCAGTTGCCGACCGGCTGCCTGCCCAGGTATTGGGCGGCGCCCGGCCGCGGGTGCTGGTGGTGGAGGACCAGCCCGACCTGCGCGCTTATTTACAGACGCTGCTGGCCCCGACCTACGAGGTGCTCACCGCCACCGATGGCCAGGACGCGCTGGACGTGCTGGCCCGCGAGGGCCCCGTGGACCTGCTCACTACCGATGCCATGATGCCGCGCCTGGGCGGCACCGAGCTGCTGGCCCGCCTCAAGGCCGACCCCGCCCGCGCCGGCCTGCCCGTGCTCATGCTCACGGCCCGCGCCGATGAGGCCCACCGCCTGGCTGCCCTCACGGTGGGGGTTGATGACTACCTGACCAAGCCCTTTGCCCCGGCCGAGCTGCTGGCCCGGGTGCAGGCGCTGCTGGCCCGCCACGCCGTGCGCCGCCAGTTTGCCGCCCGGCCCGCCGCTGTCGAGACTGAGGCCGCCCCCCCGCCCCCCATTGCCGAGCCAGTGCAACCCGCCAACGGTACCGCCGAGGCCCTCCCCAAACTGGCCGTGGCGGACGAGTTGGCCGGCCCCACGGCCGCCGCGCAGCTGGCGCAGTGGCAGGCGCAGCTGGCGCCCCACCTGCCCGACCCCGCTTTTGGCCCTGCCGAGCTAGCCCGCCTGCTCTGCCTGAGCGAGCGCACGCTCTACCGCCGCCTGGGCGAGCTGGCCGGCCTCACGCCCGCTGCCTGGCTGCGCGAGCTGCGCCTCGACCACGCCCGCCGCCTGCTCGAAGCCGGCCAGTTTGGCTCGGTGGCCGAGGTGGCCGACGCGGCAGGCTTCGGCAATGCCAAAGCCTTTGCGGCGCGCTACGCCGAGCGGTTTGGGCGGCGGCCGTCCGACTACCGCCGCTAGCTAGCGCGGGCTTACGGCCTGTGCTCTGCAACACCCAGAGTGGCCGGGCGGCGCCTAGGCGCGGCGCGGCTTTTTTACGCGGCTTTGGCGGTGGGGTGCGGGGCCTCGCGGGCTCAAAACCTGCGCGGCGGGCGGGCTTTGCCGGGTGTAGGCAAAGCTGGCGCGTGCGCGGCCTGGCAGAAAATGCGCTGCGTAAAAATACCTTGGCAGAAAACGCGCCCCAGGTCACAATCCTTGCCAAAATCAGCCCCAAATGGTGCTTAACTAAGATTGGCAGGTATTATGCCCATAAATAAAAAAGGCTAGCGGAGTTTTGTGAACGCCTTGCCACTGGCGGCAAACGCGCTTTTTATCTCTCGTCTGGCCCCGCGGGGCTACTGGCTATGAAGCTTTTTTACGTTGCCTGCACTACCCTCAGCTTATCGGCTTTTTGGCTTACCAGCCAGGCCCAAACTACTACCGGCGGCGTGCGCATCGGCACGGCCGGCACGCCCGATGCCTCGGCCGTACTCGACCTCAGCCCCAACGCTGCTACCGCTCCCAAGGGCCTGCTACCGCCGCGCGTCACGCTGGCGCAGCGCAACAACATCGGCAGCCCAGCCACCGGCCTGGTGGTGTACCAAACCGACAACGTGCCCGGCCTCTACCTGTACAACGGCAGCATCTGGACCTTGCAAGGCGACAACCTGGGCAGCCACACCGCCACCCAAAACCTGAACCTGGGCACCAACCAGCTGGTGGGCAACGGCGGCAGCCAGGGCTTGAGCATTACGAACACCGGCGGGCTGCTGGGGAGCAGTACCATCACGGCGAGCCAAGACCTGATAGCGGACAACAGCCAGAGCAACACGGGCACGCTTAGCGGCGGCCTGCGCCTGGGCGGCAGCATCAGCGGCGAGGGCCTGGCCAGCAAGCGCAACGCGGGTGGCAACCAGTTTGGACTGGATTTTTACACCAGCGCCATTAATCGGCTCAGCATTACCGGCGGCGGCAACGTGGGCATCGGCACCAGCGCCCCCGGCCAGTTGCTGGAACTGGGTGGGCAGAATGCGCCCACCTTATTGCTGCACTCCAATAGCAATAACCTGGTGAATGGGGCTATGCTGCAATTTCGCGAAAACGACCTGGGCTACGGCTGGAACCTGCGCCACAACAGCGGCGGCAGCGAAGGCGGCAGCACCAACGACCGGCTGGTGCTCGAAAGCACCAACAACGGCCCCGCCACCACGGTCATGTCCTGGGACCAGGGCTCGGGTAATGTGAGCGTAGCCAACGACCTGAACGTGAGCGGCAACGTGGGCCTAAACTACTACCAAAACCTGTATGACTATACAGTATCTGGGAATTCCTACAATCAGGCCACCTCTACCTGCCCAACTGGCTACCGCCTGCTAAGTGGCGGCGGGGGCCACCGGGATTTTAACTCAGCGGCCCCAGATATCAAAGTGAATTACAGCGGCCCTAGCGATAGTGACCCGACTCACACCTGGATGCTCATCGTTACTAATACGTCGAGCAGTTCGCGCAGCGTCCGCCTCTGGTGTACCTGCGCCAAAGTGCAGTAGCACGGGCTACCCCAGCCATCGGACCTAGCGGCACGGCGGCTGGCCAATGTCCTACCTTTTTCTCTTTCTGCCCAGCTATGAAACAACTTGTACTCCTCGGGCTGGCCCTAGCGGGCTGGCCCCTGCGGGGCGCGGCCCAGGTGCTCACCAACAGCGGCGCTACCGTCACGGTGCAGGCGGGCACCACCCTCACGGTGAGCGGCAACGTGCAAAACCAGGCCGGCAGCATCCTCACCAACGGCGGCACCGTGCAGCTCGGCGGCGACCTGCGCAACGCCGGCACGCTGGCCTCGGCGGGCACGCTACTATTCGGCGGCACTGCCGACCAGACCTTCACGCCTGGCGCGGCTACCGTGGCCACGCTGCTAGTGAATAACACCGGCGCGGTGGGTAACAACTGGCTGTTTATAACTGGCAACCTAAGTATTGGCGCGCTGCTGAATATGCAAAGTGGCTTTGTGTGGACCCAAAGCCCAGCGGCGGGCAGCCCGCTCTGCACCCTGCGCCTGCTCGACGGGGCCAGCGTGCAGGGCGAGGCGGCGGGCCGCTACGTGCATGGCCGCCTGGCCGTGGAGCGCGCCAACGTGGGCAGCGGCCTTACCGATTTCACCAACGGCTTCAGCATCAGCCTCCCCAGTCAAAGCCTGGGGGCAGTTACGGTTACGCGCACATCGGGCCTGCAAACAGGCGGCCTCAGCTACGGCCAGAACCCGGGCGGCACCACCAAGGGCATCGACCGGGTATGGGAGGTCGTGGCCGCCCAGCCGCTCAACGCCGCCCAGCCCGCTACCATTACTGTAAGCTGGGTGGCCGATGATGATAACGGCATCAAACTGAACGCGCCCGTGCAGCTCTGGCGCGCCGACCAAGTCACCGGCCCCTGGGCCGCGCAAGGCGCGCCGGGCGTGGCCAACGCTCGCACTTTCTCAGCCAGCGCCACGCAGCTGGGTACCTTCACGGTCAGCAACGCCAGCGCCCCGCTGCCCGTGGCGCTGGTGAGCTTCACGGCCGAGCGCCTGGGCGAGGATGGCCTGCTGCGCTGGGCTACTGCCTCGGAGCTGCGCAACGACCATTTTGAGGTCGAAAGCTCAGTGGATGGCATCAGCTTCCGGCACCTAGGCCGGGTGGCGGGCGCGGGCACCAGCAGCCAGGCCCACAGCTATCAGTTTGTTGATAAAGACCTGGCCCGCTACGCCGCGCCGCTCGTGTACTACCGCCTGCGCCAGGTCGATGCCGATGGCACCGGCACCTACTCGCCGGTGCGCACCGTGGCCGTGCCCCTCGAAGGCGGCTTTTTGGTGCAGGCCTACCCCAACCCCAGCGCGCCGGGCACCGGCGTGGCCCTCAGCATTCGCACCAGCCAGGCGGGGCCAGCCACGCTGCGCCTCACCGATGTGCTGGGCCGCGAGCTGAGCCAGCAGCAGGCTGATTTACCCACCGGGGCTACTACCCTACCGCTGCCGGAGGCCGGCCAGCTGGCCACTGGCGTGTATCTGCTGCGCGTGCAGCAGGGCGGCCAGCAGTACACGCTGAAGCTGGTGCGGGAGTAAGCGCCCCCGCCCACTACTTACCACGCACCCGGCTATATTTACAATAAGCTGTCTGCCAGTAGCCTAACCTCACTCTACTCTTTTTTTCTATGAAAACAAACTTGCCTAGCCGGAATACTTGCCGGTTTGCTGGCTCTGCCTGGCACCAGCCGCGCCCAGCCTAGCGCGTTCGCGGCAGCCAGCTCAGTCTTGCCGGTGCCCGGCCATAGCCAGGGGTTGGGCCAGAGGATGGTACTTGGCCCCGCGCCCCCAGGCGGCCGATACGGCCGGGCTGGATGCCTCGCCTACCTACCTAGCCCGGCTGGGCTGGGCTGCCGGCGGCACCCTTCCAGTAGAGGAGCTGGCGCGGGTATTTCTGCAGGCCGTGCGCCAGCGGTCGGGTTTTTTGCCCGATGTGGCGGCCCCGGCCACCGCTACGGCCGTGGGGGGAAGCCGCTCGCTGCTGGCCCTAGCGCTGGCCCCCGGCGCGGCGGGCGTGCCCAGTGGCGGGGCAGCCACGGGCCAGCGCTTGCAATTGCGCGGCCCGGCCGGCGAGGTGATAATGGTGCGGGGCGCGCCAACGGCGGGCAGCCACCGCCGCGTGGTGCGGGGCGCACCGGGGCTGGCGGGCCAGCCCGTGCTTGTGGTGGGCCTGGAGCACGCGGCGGTGCCCACCATTGGCTAGGAGGCGCTGGCCCTGGGTGCGGCTCAGGAGCTGGCCGAGCAACTGGCCACCACCCGCCAACTCAACAGCGGGCGGCTGCTCGACCACGTCGAGCTACAAGACCTGAAAGACCAGCTCCGGCACCTGCAAGTGTAGCCGGCCGCTTCGTTTTCGGCCGGCTATCCGGGCGGCCGGCCACTGGCTGGGCGCCCGAATAGCCGGCTTTTGGGCACTATCCAACTCCTACTCATTCCTCAACCTCCTCCTCCTCCTATGAAAAACTTCTTACTCCTGCTCGTCCTGGCTTTGCTGCTTGGTAGTCCGGCCCGCGCCCAGTGGACGCTTCAGCCGTTCTCGTTTACCAGCAGCTTCTCGCCGCTCCCGCCCTTTGGTATTCAGGCCATTCACATCGTGGATGCCCAAACGGTCTGGACCGTCGCGGTTTCTCAGTACATGGGCACCAATTATGGCGATAACGAGGTGGCGCGCACCTCCAACGGCGGCACCACCTGGACCGTGAGCACGGTGCCGGGCATGGATTTTCTGGATGAAATCATCAGCAACGTGGCGGGCCTGAGCGCCTCCACCGCCCTTATTTGCACCGTGAATTTTGCGGGGCCGGGGCGCATTATGAAAACCACCGATGGCGGCGTGACCTGGACCACCCAGACCACGCCCACCCAGTACGGCAGCCCCGATAGCTACGCCGATTTCGTGCTGGCTTTCAGCCCCACCGAAATGCTGTGCGTGGGCGACCCCATCGCCAGCCTGAGCAACCACTTTGAGATGTACCGCAGCCTGGACGCGGGCCTCACCTGGGCGGCCGTGGCCTCCAGCACCATGCCCGTAGCCCTGAGCGGCGAAACCGCCACCCCCTACCACAAGGCCCGCGTGGGCAACCACGTCTGGTTTACGACCAATAAAGGGCGGGTTTTTCACTCGGCCGACAAAGGCGTGACCTGGACCGTGAGCCAAACCAGCCTGACGAACGTGGGCAGCGTGGCCTTCCGCGACGCGCTCAATGGGCTGTATGCCGTGCCGGGCGGCCTGGTGCGCACCACCGACGGCGGCGCCACCTGGGCCCCGGTAGCCTATGCGGGCCCTGCCCACGCCAGCATCACGGCCGTGCCGGGCACTGGCAACTACCTCTCGGCGGGCCAGGGCACGGACGCGGGCTCGTCTTCCAGCCGCGACAACGGCACTACCTGGACGGCCATCGAAACCACCCTGAGCCACTTCGACGTGGCCGCTTTTAGCCCCACCGTAGCTTGGTCGGCAGCCGTGAGCTACAGAACTTCCGGCATCTTCGGCCTGGGGGCTTATAAGCTCACGACCACCGTATTAGGCACGGCCGCGCCCGCCCCGACGGCGGCGCTGCTCCAGGTATTTCCGAACCCCAGCGCCGATGGCCGCTTTAGCGTGGCGCTGCCCGCCGGCACGGTGGCCGAAAGCCTCACGGTGCTCGACGGGCTGGGCCGCGCGGTGCTGACCCAGGCGCTGGCCCCGGCCGGCCACACCACGCTAGACCTCGCCGCCCAGGCACCCGGCCTCTACACCCTGCTGGTGCGCACCGGCCACGGCGTGGCGCACCAGCAACTGGTGCGGGAGTAGGCCAGGCTACTCTGCCCGGCCGTGCCGACCTTTGCGGCTCGACAACTCTCTGCTCATGTCCGCTTCTCCTGGCCTCAAGCGCCGCCTGGGCCTGCTCTCGCTGGTCGTGAGCGTGGTGCTGGTGCTCACCAAATTCTACGCCTACCGCCTCACCCACTCGCAGGTGGTGCTGACGGACGCGCTGGAAAGCATTATCAACGTGTTTACCAGTGGCTTCGCGTTGTATAGCCTCTACCTGGCCGACCTGCCCAAAGACGAAAACCACCCCTACGGCCACGGCAAGGTCGAGTACCTGTCGGTGGGCTTCGAGGGCGCGCTCATCGTGGTGGCGGGGGCCTACATCCTCTACAGCGCCGGCCTCAGCCTCTTGCACCCGCACCCCGTGATGAAGCCCGATTTTGGCGTGCTGCTACTGGCGAGCACGGCGGTCGTCAATTTTGGGCTGGGGCTGTGGCTGGTGCGGGCCGGGCGGCGGGTGCAGTCGGTGGCGCTGGTGGGCGATGGCAAGCACCTCTACATCGACGCGCTCACGAGCATTGTGTCGTCGGCGGCGCTGGTGCTGGTGCACTTCACGGGCGTGCTGCGCTTTGATGGCGGCGCGGCGCTGGGCCTGGGCGCGTTCATCTTGTACAACGGCTACCAGCTACTGCGCAGCGCCGTGGGTGGCCTCATGGACGAGAGCGACCTAGCTACCGTGGCCGAGGTTATCGCCGAATTGCAGCGCCTGCGCCGCCCTTGCTGGATAGACGTGCACAACCTGCGCGTGCAGCGCTACGGCGCCAACCTGCACATCGACTGCCACATGCAGATGCCGTATTACTACTCGCTGGAAAAAATTCACACCGAAATCCACGAAGTAGAAGCTCTCATTCGCGCCCGCTTCGAGGCCGTGGAGGTCGAGATGTTCGTGCACGCCGACCCCTGCTCCTACGCCGCCTGCTCCTTGTGCCACATGCCCGACTGCCCGGTGCGCCACCACCCCTTCGAGCGCGAAATTGAGTGGGACATCCACAACGCCGTGAAAGACGAGCGGCACCACTTGGCGGCAATGAGTGAGTGAGTTTATGAATGAGTGAATCGCAAAAGGTTAATTCACTCATTCATAAACTCACTCATTCACTCATTGACTACTTCGCCGGGCTGGTCCACTTGCTGTCTTTGAGGCGGAAGCGCCAGGGCAGCGCCACGGCCTCGTCGCCCGCGTATTCCAGGCCCACGCGCGAGCTGGCGGTGATGTTTTCGTTAGCAATTGCTTCGCCGTGGTCTTCGAACCAGATGTGCGGGCCAGTCACCAATTCGCCGCTAAGGGCGGGCGTGAGGGCCAGCGCCTGGCTCAGCACGCCGGGGCCGGCGGTGAGGTTGCGGGCCACGGCGGCCAGGCCCCGGCGGCGCAGCATCACGTCGAGGCCCACCAGCGGCTCGATGGCCCGGATGAGCACCGTATCAGGGTGCTCAGCGTCGTAGGTGGTGATGTTGAAGAGCGTGTGCACCCGGTACACGGTGTAGAGGTAGGCCGTGCCGCCCGGCTGGTACAGCCCCCGCGCCTGCTGGGCCTTGCGCTGCAAGTGCAGCGTCATACTGGCGTCGCCCTCGTGGCGGTAGGCCTCGGTTTCGACGATGCGCCCGCCCGTCACTTCGCCGTCGATGCGGGTAAAAACGTGCTTGCCCAATAGGTTGCGGGCAATGGCGAGCACCTCGGGGTTTTGGAAGAAGGCGAGCGGTAAGGCTTTAGGTTTAAGGTCGTCTGTCATTTGCGAGCGTAACGAAGTGGAGCGCGGCAATCTTTTCTTTTCGGTTGGAATAGTCATCCTGGCGTGCGGGAAAGATTGCCGCGCTCCGCTTCGTTACGCTCGCAATGACAGGACGGACGGATGGACGTACATTTGCACTCGCCACGGTGACCAGACTCCTACCCACGGAGCGAGGTTGAAAAGGGAATCCGGTTCAAGGCCGGAGCTGTCCCCGCAACTGTACGCGCTACATCGGGGTGGGCACCCCACGCCACTGCCAGCGGCGG
>JAKONR010000017.1 GCA_022701825.1 Hymenobacteraceae bacterium
ACGACGACGATATTTCGACCGAGTATTCGGCCCTGATGAGCAAGGTGGTGAGCAACGGCAACGGCTTCGTGAAATTCCCCATCAACGAGCCGGCCGAAGGCAAGAAGAAGTCGCAGATTGAGGAGTATCTCGACTACTACCACTCGCCCGGCGTGCAGCACATGGCGCTCGTTACCAACGACATTCGCCAGACCGTGACCGAGCTACGCCGCCGCGGCGTGGAATTCCTGAGCGTGCCCGGCACCTACTACGACGACGTGCTCGACCGCGTGGGCGCGATTGACGAAGACCTCGAAAGCCTGCGCGCCCTGAACCTGCTCGTGGACCGCGACGAGGAGGGCTACCTGCTCCAGATTTTCACCAAGCCCGTGGAAGACCGGCCCACCGTATTTTTCGAAATCATTCAGCGCAAGGGCGCCAAGAGCTTTGGCAAAGGCAATTTCAAGGCGCTGTTTGAGTCGATTGAGCGCGAGCAGGCGCTGCGCGGCAATTTGTAATGTACCGTGGACCCTGCGGGTCCGCGCGTGGTAGCAGCCGCAACAACGGTAACACGCGCGGACCCGCAGGGTCCACGGTACGCCGATAACCCGAACACAGTGAGTAGCTTGCCGCGTAAAAGGGCCGTTGCCCTGGCGCGGCAAGCTACTTCTTTATTTTATGCAACTCGGATGCTGGTAAAACTATATTCTATACTAATCCTAGTGGCCGCCGCTACAGGCACCGCCCGCGCCCAAAGCGGCTGCACCGACCCGCAGGCCACCAACTATAACGCCGGCGCTACCAGCAATGACGGCTCGTGCCAATACCCTACCACTACCACGGCGCTATTCACCAAAGCCACGCTGCCTAGCGCCGTGAATGAGTCGTCGGGCCTGCTCTACACCGGCGGCAGCGTGTGGACGCACAACGATAGCGGCAACTCAGCCACGCTGTTTCGGGTAGACTCGACCAGCGGGCAGGTGCTGCAACAGGTGGCTATCAGCAACTTCCCGAATACCGACTGGGAAGACCTCGCCGCCAGCGCGCAGTACGTGTATATCGGCGATTTTGGCAACAACAACGGCGACCGCCGCGACCTGCGCATTTTGCGCGTGGCCAAAACCGACCTGGGCGCGAGCGCCACCACGGCCACGGCGCAGGCCATCAACTTCAGCTACCCCGACCAAACCGACTTCACGCCCCGCACCAACGCCCATAATTTCGACTGCGAGGCGTTCTTTTTTGCCAACGACTCGCTGCACCTGTTCACCAAAAACTGGGTTGACTTGCGAACGCGCTACTACACCGTGCCCGCCGCGCCCGGCACCCACGTAGCGCGCCTGCGCGGCACCTTCAATACCAACGGCCTCGTGACGGCCGCCGCCCTCAACCCGGCCGGCACTACCGCCGCGCTGCTGGGCTACAATGCCACCAATGGCAGCACCTTCTTGTGGCTGCTGTCGGGCTACCAGGGTGCAGGCTATTTGCGAGCTAATAAACGCCGCATCGAGCTACCGAATGCGTTGCTCATCGGCCAGGCCGAAGGCTTGTGCTTTGTAAAAAACGGGCGCGTGTTTATTTCCAATGAGCAGATTAGCAACGCTCTCCTGACCGTGCCGCCGCGGCTGTACGCGCTGGGGCTGGGTGCCTGGATACCCACTACCGCGCTGGCCGCCAAGACTATGCGGCCGGCCGGCCGCTTCACGGCCGTGCCCAACCCCGCCCAGCAAACGCTGCGCGTGGAGCGCACCACGGGCGAGGAAGCCAGCCTCCTACTGCAAAACATGCTGGGCCAGGTAGTGCTGGCCGTGCCGCTGGCGGGCGGCCAGCTAACCCTTGACCTCGACCTGAGCCCCGTCGAAAGCGGGCAGTACGTGCTCCGGCTGCAATCGGCGCACGGCGTGGTGGCGCAAAAGCTCACGGTGCGCTAACCGGCGATGCGACCGGTTTAGCTTTTCTTTGCCTAAACATCTTTCCTTTGCGGCCGTTTTTGGCCCTACTACTTCTATTCTCTCCCTCCAAAATGGCGCTCACTCCCGACGTTCAGCAGCGCATCGATAGCTGGCTTACCCCCGCTTACGACGCTGATACCCAGGCCGAAATCAAGCAGCTGCAAGCCAGCGGCCAGGACGATGCCCTTACCGATGCTTTTTACCGCTCGCTCGAATTCGGTACCGGCGGCCTGCGCGGCATCATGGGCGCGGGCTCCAACCGCATGAACCGCTACACGCTGGGCATGGCTACCCAGGGCCTCAGCAATTACCTGCACCAAAGCTTTCCCGACCAGGAAATAAAAGTGGCCATCGCCCACGACTCGCGCAACAACTCGCGGTTGTTTGCCGAAACGGTAGCCAACGTATTTTCGGGCAACGGCATTACGGTGTATCTCTTTGAAGACCTGCGGCCTACGCCCGAGCTGTCGTTTGCCATCCGGCACCTGGGCTGCCAGAGCGGCTGCGTGATTACGGCCTCGCACAACCCCAAGGAGTACAACGGCTTCAAGGTGTATTGGAACGACGGCTCGCAGGTAGTGGCCCCGCACGACAAGAATATCATCGTGGAGGTCAATAAAATCACCAGCCCCACGGAGGTGAAGTTTGAAGGCGACGCCAGCCGCATTCACCGCATCGGCAAAGAGCTGGACGACGCCTACCTGACCGAGCTCAAGAAACTGAGTATCAACCCCGAGGCTATCAAGCAGCAGCACGATTTGGGCATCGTGTACACGCCCATTCACGGCTCGGGCATCAAGCTGGTGCCGCCCGGTCTGGCCGCGTTTGGCTTCACCAACGTGCGCGTGGTAGAAGCCCAGGCTACGCCCGATGGCAACTTCCCCACCGTGCAGTCGCCCAACCCCGAGGAGAAGTCAGCCATGCAGCTGGCCCTCGACCAGGCCAAGGCCCAAAATGCCGACATCGTGCTCGCCACCGACCCCGACGCCGACCGCGTGGGCGTGGGCGTGAAAAACGGTGCCGGCGAATGGGTACTGCTCAACGGCAACCAGACCGCCGCGCTGCTCACGCACTACATTTTGTCGGCCCGCGCCCAGGCGCACAAGGCGCAGCCCAACGACTTCATTGTCTACACCATAGTAACGAGCGAAATCCTCGGCGACATCGCCCGCCACTACGGCGTGAAATCGTACCGCACGCTCACGGGCTTCAAGTACATCGCCGGCCTCATCCGCGAGCTGGGCTCCGAGCAGAATTACATCTGCGGTGGCGAAGAAAGCTACGGCTTCCTCATCGGCGACTTCGTGCGCGATAAAGATGCCGTATCGGCCTGCGCGCTGGTGGCCGAAATGGCGGCAGTGGCCAAAGCCAAAGGCCGCTCGCTATATGAAGAGATGGAGCAGATGTACGCCGAGTACGGCCTCTATGTCGAAGACCTGATTTCCTTGACTAAGAAGGGCCAGCGCGGCGCCGAAGAAATCAAGGAGATGATGGCCGAGCTGCGCAAAAACCCGCCCGCCACGCTCGCCGGCTCGCCCGTAGTGGAGGTACGCGACTACGACAACGGCCAAATCAGGAACCTGCGCACCAGCGAGGTAGAAAGCACCGGCCTGGAAAGCTCCAACGTGCTGCAATTCATCACCGAGGCTGGCGATAAAATTTCGGCCCGCCCCAGCGGCACTGAGCCCAAAATCAAGTTCTACTTCAGCGTGAAAGAGCCGCTAAGCTCAATTGCGGATTACGAAGTGACGCACAAAAAGGCGGAGGCGAAGATTAAGCGCATCATCGAAGAGATGCAGCTTAAATAAATTTCTGAGCTTCTGGCAAGCAAAAAGGCCTTCCGCGTGTTGCGGAAGGCCTTTTTGCTTGCTAAATAGTTGAAAACAATCTTACTAAGCTCGCTGCAACTGCATGGTTTTCACCTGCTGCGTAAGGTCCAGCACCAAGCTGGCTAGGTTTTCCAAGGTCACGCCGCCGATGGGGAACGTGCTGCTGATGTAGCTCTTGGCTTCCCAGATTTCCAGCACGTCTTCGGCCTTGATGTCGTAGGGCGAGTAGGTAGGGTTGTCGGAATGCAGCCCGAACAAGGAATTCTGCTTCAGCTTGTTGTATACGCGCTTGAAGACGATACCATCTTTCTGGCTCACCACGATGCAGGGCGTGCCGTCCTTGAGGGCGCTCCAGTCGTCGACGTAGCGGCCCACGATGGTAGTGCCGCTGGTGAGGGGCAGCATCGAATCGCCGGAAATCTCGAAGGCGCGGTAGGTACCGGTGCCGGGCAGCATGGGCAACCGGAAGCGCGGCAGCTCTTCGATAAACTCGCGGTCGGCGTAGCCATTGAGGTAGCCGGCGGCGGCCTTCAATGGCACCAGCTCAATATTTTCTTTTTCGTCGGGGCCGACCGTGAAAGCCAGCACGCGCAACGGCTTTTCGTCGGAAGGCTCGACGGGCGGGCCGGCTTCGCGCAGGGCGGCGGCGGTCTTGGCGTACTTCTTTTTGGTGAAGTCGGTGGTGGCCAGCGAGTCGAGCGGGATGTTGAACAAGCGCGCCATGTTCACGAGCGTGGCCAGGCGCGGCTCGGCGCGCCCTTCTTCGTAAGCACCTACTAGTGAGCGCTTAATGCCGAGCTTGTCGGCCAATTGGGCTTGCGTCAAACTCAGCTCGCGACGCCAGAACTTGAGATTGGTATTAATCATGATAAAAGGAAGGCTAAAGGAGATGACAGCCTAACGCGACAGGCCAGCGACGCACTTATTCCGGCAACACAGGCCGCAAGTTACTAATTCCATTAGACTTGCCAACGCGCTTGGGGAATATTTTGTTGTAGCTATGGATTTTAGGCCAGAAAAGCCGCCCTGGGCAGGGCAGCTTTTCTGACTTTTTGGTGGCGACTGGAGCTACAAGCTTAGGCGGGGCCGGAGCGAATCGGCCCACCATTCGTCGTTTTCCCAGGCTTCATTCCAGCCCAAATGCGCGTACTTGGGGTTAACCTCCGTACCCCGGTCACCGATGCCAAAATCAGGAAATACCTCCGACGAAATGGCAAACAGGTCTTTTGCTACTACCATAGGCTCCCGCCTCCCGGTGGCGGCCAGCCAGTGGCCGCGCAGCACCATGCCGCAGCCGCGCGCCGGAAAAGCGTCGTTGGGCTGGGTCATGATAGTGGTTATCATGTAAATACTGCCACGCTGCGGCACCACAAAATCGAAGAAAGCCTGCCCCGCAAACTCACCGGCTAGCTGCCTGCCGACCGGCCGAAAGTGAAACGAGGCGCTGGCCGTGCACAGGTAATTAGTAGAATCTGCCGACTCGCCCGGCCCCACCATATCATCTTGTAAATCAAGAATTTTTTCGACGGTCAGCTTACCCGTGAAAGGGGTGGTAACACGGCGCAGCCGCATCTTACCCGTCACCCAGAATACTCGTGGCTGGGCAGGGTCGCGCCGGACGTGCGTAATCGCCAAACCCAACCGCCGGTGCTCCTTACCAAGAAAGCCTTCGAGCACTGGTACCGGCTGAAAATTGCCGTGCGGGTCGTTCCAGAATGGCGTGAGGTCGTGGCGCCGCAGCAACGTGAGCGTGCGCCGGGCCAGTGTATCGGTGGCCACTGCTGGGGGTACCGGGCCAAACGAGGGCTGGTGAGGGATAGTAGCCAGCGAGCGCGCTACCACCTGCGCTGGTGGAGTGCGCTGCTGGCAAGCGCTTACTCCGCCAGCTAGCACCAGTATTGCGAGTATCCTATTCATAGTTAAGTAATTGGCTACAAACTCAGTTTGGGCTTAGCTGAGTCAGCCCACCATTCATCTACCTGCCAGTATTCGTTCCAGCCGAGCTTGGCATATTTGGGGTTAATCTGGCCCAGCCGCTCGTCAAGCATGAAGTCCTTAAAAATGTCTGGAGCAATGGCTGCTAAATCGGGCGACACCAAAAAGGGCTTTACTTGGCCGGTGCTTACGTTGCGCCGGTTGCCGCGTAGCAGCAGGCCGGCGCCGCGCGTGGGCAGCCGGTCGTCGGTGCCCTCAAACGCGAATACGTACACAAAGCTGGGCGGCTGGCCGGGCACTACGCAGAAATCGAGTAGCACCTCGCCTTCAAACAGGCCGCTGTTTTCGCGGGTTTCTTCCTGCAATTGCAACCGCGCATGGGCCGTGTAGGTGCGGCCAGCCAGCGAGTCGGCGGCCTTTTCCTCGCTCCGAGCCTTTGCGGCCAGAAAGCCTGGATATGACAAATCGGCTAGCTGCCGCACCGTGAGCGTACCCGTGAATGGGCGGGTAGTATGGCTTTGGAAATAGCGGCTCTTGCCCGCCACGTGGTACACGGCCGGGTCGGTCGCATCGCGCCTGGCCTGCGTGAATATCATTCCGAAGCGAAAGTGACTAGGCCCGAAAAACCCTTCAAAGCCCCTGAGGCCGCCATAGTTGCCAATGCTTTGCCACAGCGCCGACAAGTCGTGCGCGCGCAGCAGCTCACGCATGGGTTGCGTCAGGGTGTCGGTGGGCGCGAAAAGCACGGGCAGCGGGGCGGCCACGGCAGGAGCGGCTGGCTGCGCCTGGGTGGCAGCGGCCTGGGCCACTACTGAGGTGGCCGTAGTTTGAGCAGCCTGCGGCTGGCAGGCGGCAATAGCCCCAACCAGCACAATAAACGTGACTACTTTTTTCATACTAGCTTATAGGCTCAGGCTGGGCTTGGGCGTGGTGGCCCACCACTCGTCGTTTTCCATGATGGTGTTCCAGCCATAACGAGCTAGCTTGGGATTTACCTCTTCCATTCGCATTCCCAGGCCTAGCTTTTCCAAGGATTTGGGCAGGATTACCCAGTAAAAATTAGCCCATGCGACGGGCTGTTGCCGGCCCGTTTGGTTGTCCTGCCAAGTGCCTTGAAACAGCAGGCCGCTGCTCTTGGTAGGGTTGCCCAGCCCGATGACCCCAGCATCGAATGGCAGTTGCTCAGCCCTGCCCTGCTGGTCGAGGTAGAAATCGAGCGCCGCCCGGCCCTGGCAATGGCCAGCACCTTTGGCAGTAGTCGCTTCGCGCAGCACAAACGTCGCAAAGGCCGTGTAGGCCCGTACAGGCTTAGGCATGGCATAAGTCATTCCTACAGTGTCGGGGACTGGAGCCAACCGAGTAACGGTGAGGGTGGCGGTGAACGGGGTAATAGTTTTCTTATAGCGGTCGCGCCCCCAAACGTGAAATACGTTGGGCTGCCGCGCATCTTGCCGCACCCGGTCGTAGTAAAAAGACATCCGGTAATTATCAGGGCCGTAATAGCCTTCCAAGGCACCGTGCTCCTTCGTTTCGGGCGTGGCATTGCCCCAGGCAGGGGCCAAATCTACTTGGCGCAGCACCCGAAGCATGGCGGCGGTAGAATCCTGAGCTAATTGTGCATCAGTTGGAAACTCACCGGCTTTAGCCATCGGCGCATTGCTGATTTCCGGCGCCTGGCAGGCCACCGCGCCCGCTACCAATGCGCCCACTACTAGCTTTTTCATGCTCCCAAATTACGGCCCAGCCGGCCCATTATTTCGCGCAAAAAATACCGCCCCAGCCCCAGTTCCAGCAGCACTTCGGCCACCACTAAGTTGCCCACCCACGAGAGCCATGTTACGGTAAGGTACGTCTCTATCGGCTTGGTATGAAAGGCGTAGTACATGAGATAACTCTCGCCGCGCAAAGCCAGCGCGGCCAGCGTCACGGCGTAGGAGCGCACCATCCACTCGACGTGGCGGGGCCACTGCCGCTGCCGGGCCGCCCGGTAGGCAGCCCAGGTGGCGAGCCACCACACCCCGCATTGCAGCGAAAAGCCCACCTGCGCCACCAGCCCGCCATTGGCGAAGCGTGCCAGCACGAGGCCAGAGGGCGCGGCCAGCGCCAAAATACCGCCTACGTAGCCGTAGCCCAGCCAGCGGTGCAAGCGCAGGCCGCGCCGGGCCACGGGCGGCAGCCATTGCAACAAGCCCAGCACCAGCACTACCAGACTGGTCGTGATGTGGACGTAGAACCCCGCCCGAAACCACGGATTGTCGTTGGTTTCGTCGCTCTTGGTGGTGAGGAAGTGGATGCCCTTCTCGAAGGAATAGTAGGGCAACGTTTTGGTGAGCATCAGGGCCGCAAAGGCGGCGATGAGCAGGGCGGCGAGGGTGATTAGTAAGCGTCGCAGCAAAGGTGGCTTGGTTTCTTCTAAGCTACTCGGCGGCTTTAGCTGCTGCATAGCGCAAAGATGCTTCGATATCAGCTGCTTCCAGCTGCGGATACATTTGCAGCAGGTCGGCCGCCGTTGCCCCTTCCGACAAGCAGTTCCACCGTCAGGCGCGTGCCGCGAATGACAGGTTTATCCAGCATAACTGCGAGGCTAGCGGTAATGCGATGCATAGGACTGATAAAATCACGGAATTGTACTAATGCCGCTGAATAAGTATTTATGGTCTTTTTTGGTGAAATCCAGTTCCAATTGCGCACCTTCGCTTCCCTGATATTCGCCAGGTAACCAAGTCGCTACCAATACAACTAGCGTTTCAGGGTTCTGATGGAACATTCGGACCTCTCGCATCAAATACGCACGCTTCACATGCGTATTTCCTCTAAGCCTCTGGAGATACTCACGAAAAAATCGCACACGGCTTACCATGTAAGGAAGCTCTATCCTACTGCCCGCTTGTGCATCCTGGTCTGCGCATAAGCTACAGTTAATCCTGTCGGCAGCCAAGGCGTCGAATTGCTGCTGAGTTGGCTGCTTAAAAACCGCGAATAACTTATTTGTTGTTTGCAGCACAGCGGTACTATCTGCATTGCTGACAACTTGCCCCCGGCTGGCCAACACGCGCAGTAGCAATACTGTGACAGGCAGCCAAAATTTGTTGTTTGCCATAGGAAAAGTCATGCCACATCGCTTACCGCCCGCGCTGCGCCCGGATGCCCGCCAGCCGCAGTTGAAAGTAATCGTACTTCTCGCGCAGGTGGTCGAAGAGGTCGCGCAGGCCGGCCTCGGGGCCGAGTTGAGCGCGGGCGGCGGCGATGGCGGCCAGGTCCGAGTCGCTCAGAAACTCTTCGAGGCGCAGGTCGCGGCCCTTGCTGTAGGCGCGCTCCAGGTGCTGGCGCATGGTGCCCACGGCCAAGTTCCGCTGCTGCGCAATCTGCTCGACGCTCAGGCCCTGGCGGTGCAGCTGAAAAGTCTGCTCCTCGCTATCATTGAGGTCGCGGTCGGCGGCTTTTTGGGTGGTGGAGCGGGGCGCGGGCGCAAAGTCTTCGCTGAATGGCGGCACGTTGGGCTCGTCGGCCTCGTCTTCGGCGGGCACGGCGCGGGGGGTGCCGTGCTGCAAAATGGCTTCGATAAACACCTCGCCGTAGGTCTCGAATTTCTTCATACCCACGCCCGACACCGAGAGCATGGCCACCCGGCTGG
>JAKONR010000314.1 GCA_022701825.1 Hymenobacteraceae bacterium
TTGCCGGAAAGCCGCCGTACTTTTGCGTTCCCTTTTGAGAAACCTCCAGCGGAAATAAAATGTACGCCATTGTTAATATCGCCGGCCAACAGACTAAGGTTGAGGCTAATAAATTTGTTTACGCCCAACGTCTAGCCGGCAATGTCGGTGATTCGGTAGAGCTTGGCAACGCCCTGCTCACCGACGACAACGGTACCCTGAGCATCGGCACGCCCGAGCTGAACGTGGCCGTAAAAGGCACCATCATTGCCCACGTGCAGGGCGACAAAGTGTTGGTGTTCAAGAAGAAGCGCCGCAAGGGCTACAAGAAACTGAATGGCCACCGCCAGCAGTTCACCAAAGTAATGATTAACAGCATCGGCTAGTTTATTTAGCTGTTAGCTAATGGCTGCTAGCCGTTAGCTTCGGCTCGACTAGCCTGTTTTATCTAACCAAAAGCTAACAGCCAACCGCTATTAGCTAACAGCTTTCCAAAAAATGGCACACAAAAAAGGCGTAGGCTCGTCAAACAACGGCCGTGAATCGCATAGCAAACGCCTCGGCGTGAAAATCTTTGGTGGTCAGGCGCTCATCGCCGGCAACATCATCGTGCGTCAGCGCGGCACCAAGCACCACGCGGGTACCAACGTGGGCATGGGCAAAGACCACACGCTGTTTGCGTTGGTTGATGGCACCGTCCAGTTCAAGAAAGGCCGCGACGACCGTTCGTTCGTTTCGGTAGTTCCCGTTGCCGCTGAGGTAGCCGAAGCGTAGGCTTCTAGCTACTCACCAAGTTAAAAAGGGCTGCTCCTCACGGGGCAGCCCTTTTGGCATTGCTAGGGTGCGGGGCCCGCCCCTGCCCCACCGTTATTGACTTCATCGCAACTCCACAGCGTCGGGCGGGGCAAGCCCGGCATTATACCTCAAAGCCCAAAACCCCAGTAGAGCCGCAAGTTTACTTGCGCCGTCAGGTCGTAGCGGGCGGGCGTGAGGCTTTCGTAGTTATAGTACGCCGGGGTTTGCACGCCCAGGCCGGCATTAATGTCGTAGAGCATGGCGCGGCGCAGGTGGTGCTGGGTGCCCCAGTAGGCATACACGCCAGGGGTGAGGCTGGTGGGCGCCTGGCGGCGCGATGCATTCACCGTCAGGTACGTGCCCGTTAGCTCGTTGCGCTCGACGTTGCCCTCCAGCGCCAGGTAGTTGCCGAAGGCGCTAGCGGTACGCCTAGGATGGCTTTGGTCGGGTTGGCGGTAGTAGTAGCGCAGCCCCAAACCCAGCGCCGCGCTCGGCAGCACAGTGCGGCGGCCCGCACGGCGACCGGCGGCGCGGCTGGCTTGCAGGTCGGTATCAGCCTGGCCGTAAAAGGCTAGGCGCGGCGAAAGCCGGTATTCGGCCCCCACCGACAGCGGCACGACCACCCGCCAGCTTTGGCCGCTGCCCGAGTAGCTGAAATGCGTAAGGCGCAGGCCCGCCTTGAGCAGCACCCGGGGCGGCGCAGGCCAGCCTACCGAGTCGGGTTTCAGGGCCTGGGCATCGGCTGCCAAGACCGTGCCCCACAGCCCGAGGCTGAATAAAGTCGTTTTAAGCGCGTAATTTTCGCCCATATAAAATTAATCGGTGTGTGAAAATTACCGCTAATATACTGACTGGTATCGGCTTTCACCACCAGCCAGCTTGTTCGGCCAGTTGCTGCAACACGCGGCTGACAGCCGCGGCGTGACTTACTATCATGAAATGACCCGCGCCGGGCAGCGGGTAGTCGATGTACGCCGCGCCAGCGGGCAGCAGCCGGTCGTGGGTGCCGTGCAGGCGCACGGCGGCGGGCACGCCAGCGCTGTCCCAGCTCAGTAGTTGCCGGGTGGCCCAGCGGGCAAAAGAGGGGTTGGTATCGCGCAGAATGCGGGCCAGCAGGCGGTACTCGCGGCCATTGCGCGCCCCAAAAAACCACTGCGCCAGCCGGGGCAGTCGGGGTAGCAGCCCAAACGGCACCAGCCGGTGCAGCCCCGTGGCGCGGCCCAGCTTCAGCAGCGGCGGTAGCTGGTGGGCATCGGCAAGGCTCGAAATAAGCACTACCCGCGCCAGGGGCCGCAGCCGGCCCACTTCCAGCGCCAGCAGCCCGCCAAACGACACGCCCACCAACCAGCAGGGCTGGCTGGGCGGCACGGCCTCGGCCAGGCGGGCAGCGTAGTGCCGCAGCGGCTCGGTGGGCGATAGCGGCGGCAACCAGTGCAGCACGGTGGCGGGGCCGGGTAGGCGCAGGCCTCGAAATACGCGCTCGTCGGCCCCGAGGCCAGGAATGAGGTACCACATCTAGTCGGTTATGCCAGCGCGCCTACTATCAATTACTCAACCGCTTAGCCGGGCATAAATACCTTCCAGGTAGAAAATATTGTGCGGCTGCGGGTCATCTTCCTCATCCACATCGGCGGGGAAAGTGACGGCCAGCTTGAGGGCTACGGCGGGCAGCTCTACGGGCGGGGACTCGGCGGAAGTATACTCAAGCAGGCAGGGCCACTCCTCGGTGGTAGCCAGGGCCTCGGCTACCTCTTCGGCCAGGGTGTCGGCGCGGTCGCCGGCCACGCGCAGCAGGATGTCGAGGTCGTGGAAGGGCAGGCCGAGGTGAAAAAAGTGCGGCTCGTCGTCGCGGAACGTGGTAGCCCAGATGGTCACGTCATCGGTGTTGTCGAAGACGATGGCCGTGAGCTGAATTTGCTCCACAAAGAAGTCGTCGTTGCTAACCAGGGCGTCACTGAGTTTTTTCACGGGCCACGGGAGGGAAAAAGGTGGGCACAGAGCAAAAAGGATGGCGCAAGAAACGCGCTGGCCGCTAAGCCACCGCGCAAGCTACGCGCTGGTGGCGGCCGGGGCCTCAGTAAAAAGCTCCAGCGTGATGTGGTCGGCGAGCAGCTTGCCCGCATCGGTAAGACGTAAGGTATTGTTTGTCAGCGTTGCCATATGCTGGTCGGTGAGGCTGCGCAGGTAGTCGGCGCGCTCGGCTAGCAGGTCGAGGCCCAGCGCGTCGCGCAGGTGGCCCAGGTCGCAGCCGCGGCTGGTGCGCAGGGTAGTGAGCAGGTATTCGTTGGCCTGGTCGAGGGGGCTGAGGTGCTCCACGGTGGCGGGCACCTCGCCGCGCTCGAGCACGGCGGCCACGTACTGCGGGTTGTTGGCCACCGCGTACTGGCGGCTGCGGCCGTCGAAGGAGTGGGCGCTGGGGCCGAGGCCGAGGTAGGGCACGCCGCGCCAGTAGTTGCCGTTGTGGCGGCTTTCGCGGCCGGGCTGGCAGAAGTTGCTGATTTCGTACTGCTCGTAGCCGTGCGCCCGCAGCTGCGCCAGCAGCAGCTCAAACTGCTGGGCCACAAACTCCTCGGGCGGCGCTACGAAGGTGCCCTTTTTGAGGCGGCGCCCAAAAGCCGTATCGGGCTCGATGGTGAGCGCGTAGGCCGACACGTGCGGCACGCCCAGCTCGAAAAGCCGCGCCAGGTCGGCCTCCCAAATAGTGTGGCTGGCGGCCGGCACGCCATAAATCAAATCTACCGAAATATTCTCGAAGCCCGCCGCCTGCGCCCGCCGCACGGCCTCCCAGGATTCCTGGGCCGAGTGGGCGCGGTTCATCAGGCGCAGGTGCGGCTCGTGAAAGCTCTGCAGCCCGATGCTGAGGCGGTTGATGGGCGAGGCCGCCAGCACGGCCAGCTTGTCAGCGGTGAGGTCGTCGGGGTTGGCTTCGAGGGTTATTTCGGCCTGCGGCGACACGGGGAAGTGCGCCTGAATGGCGTCGAAAATGCGGCTTAGCTCCTCCCCCGTTAACAAAGAGGGCGTGCCGCCGCCGAAATAAATGGTTTCGAGCGGCGCGGCGGGGTCGGGCAGGTAGTGGCGGCGCAGGGCCATTTCGCGCAGCAACGCCTCCACAAACTGGCCTTTCAGGCCCAGCGAGGTGCTGAAATGAAAGTCGCAGTAGTGACAGGCTTGCTTGCAGAAGGGAATGTGGAGGTAGAGGCCAGCCATCTTTGTTCGTATTTTCGGTAGCTAAAGAAGCTATTCAGAAGAGTCATGCTGAGCTGAGCAGAGCGCAGCGAAGTCGAAGCAGCTCTGCCGCTCCTTTCAAGCCGTTCAACGAAGCGATAGAGTTGCTTCGACTCCGCTGTGCTCTGCTCAGCATGACGGTTAGTTTTGGATTTCAAAACCTTTAGATAGCTTTAAAAACCGCTGGCCCGAAATTAAAATTTCCGTTTTGCGTTTGCCACCCCGAATGTACGTCCGTCTACTCGTCTTGTGGGGTTTTTGGCTGGGGCTGGCGGGGGCCGTGCGTGCCCAAGCGCCCGGCGCGGGCGCGGGCGTAGCGGTGCCCAACGCGCCGGGGCTGGCCTCCCCGCCCCTGCCGCCGGTGGCGGCCCCGCCCAGCGCCCCGGTGGCGGCGGTGGCCAAGCGCCTCACGCGCAGCCGGGTCTTGAAAATAGTGGCCGACCCGGCGCAGCGCGCCGTGGTGCGCCACTACCGGCTGCCCGCCACGGTGGCCGACTCGCTCGCGGCGCTGCGCACGGTGCGCGAGCTGGTGCTGGGCTTGCAGGCCGATGCGTACCTGCTGGCCTCGGCCGACAAAATGAGCTGGGGCCGCGACACGGTGCGGGCGCACGTGTACGTGGGCGAGCAGTTTCGCTGGGCCTACCTGCGCAACGGCAACCTCGGCGACGGCCTGCTGACCCGCGCCGGCTACCGCGAAAAACTGTTCCGGCACGCGGCCTGGCGGCCGGCCGACTGGGCGGCCTTGCAGGAGCGCATCCTCACCGAAGCCGAAAACCAGGGCTACCCCTTCGCCACGGTGGGCCTCGACTCGGTGCGGCTCGACGGCCGCGACATTGCGGGGCGCGTGGTGCTGAAGCGCGGCCAGGCGGTGGTATTCGACTCTATCGAGATTATCGGCACGAGCAAGACCAAAAAGCGCTTTCTAACCAAGTATTTACAGATTTTTCCGGGGGCGCCGTATAGCCAGCAGCGGCTGGCTTCGGCGGCCTTGCTCTTGCGCCAGCTGCCCTACGTGCGCCTGCGGGCCGAGCCGGAGGTGCGCTTTGCCAGGGGACGGGCGCGGGTGTACTTGCTGCTCGATGAGCGGTCGTCCAATCAGTTCGACGCCATTGTGGGGCTGCTGCCGAACACGGGCGGCGCGAGCGGCTTTCAGTTTACGGGCGATGTCAACATCAACCTGC
>JAKONR010000330.1 GCA_022701825.1 Hymenobacteraceae bacterium
AAGCCCGCGTAGGGAATCTTGCCCACGGCCGGCGTAGCGGGCGCTTCCTGCAAGAAAAACCGGAACCCCGCGTACAGGAACAGGATGGCCCGTACCTTGTCGTAGAGGCTAGGCGTGGCCTTGCGGAAGTCGTCCAGCTCACGCAGGCTTTTTAATAAGTCTTTAGCAGATAAAGACTTGGCCAGCTCGTAAAACGACCGGTCCCGCTTGGCGGGGTCGGTCGCGGTTATCGTCTCAATGAGAATATTCATGGTAGAAAGGGCCCTCTGCGTTCTTCTGCGCTTTTCTTCTGCGCCTTCTGCGGTAAAATTTTTCACCGCAGAAGGCGCAGAAGAAAAGCGCAGAAGAACGCAGAAGCTGAATTAGCGGCCGTTGGCTTCGGCCAGGAGTTCGACCATCGTGCTGAGCGTTTCGGCGCGCGCTTCGCCGGCGAGGCCCAGGGCGAGCTGGGCGCGCAGCAGGCCGTGGGGGCGGCTGAGGTCGTAGCGGGTGCCCTGCACTTCGAGGGCCAGGTACTTCTCAGTTTCGGCCAGCTCTTGCAGGGCGGGCGTCAGCAGCAGGTTGCCGTTGCTGGTCGCTTGGTGGCGGGCCAAAATGTCGAAAATACTGGGCGTGAGCACGTGCATCCCGAAGAAGCACAGGTAGTAGCCGGCGCGCAGGCCGGGTGTTTGCAGCGCCAGCTCGGCGGTGCTGAGCGAGGGTTTTTCGATGATTTTTTCAATCTCGTACACGCCCGTTTTGCTCGCCACGAGCCGGCCCGTGAGGGTGCCGTAGCGCCCGATTTGGTGCTCGATGGTGGGGTTGACGGCCGACACCGCGCAGCCTTCCTGCGTAGCCAGCGCCAGCAGCTGGGCCGCGCAGCGCTGCCCCGCCTGGGCCGATACGTAGAGGTAGTCGCCGAGCAAGAGTAAAAAAGGCTCGCCTTGCACAAAATCGCGGGCGCAGGCCACGGCGTGGCCGTAGCCCAGCGGCTCGGCCTGCTCGGCAAAGTGCAGGCGGCTCAGCAGGAAGTCGATTTTGTCGGCCTGCTGGGCGGCCCAGTCGCTGCCCTGGTACGAGCGCCCGAGGTTGTCGCGCAGCGAGGCAAAGGCGGCCAGATAGCGCGCGCCATCGCCGGGGGCGCACACCACGCACAGCTCTTCGATGCCGCTGCTAAAGGCTTCTTCGGCAATGATTTGGAGCACGGGCTTGTGCAGGCCGTCGAGGTCCGCAACCGGCAGCATGGCTTTCTGAATGGTATCGGCTACGGGATAGAGCCGCTCGCCGCGGGCGGCCGCCGTAATGACGGCTTTTTTGACTTTCATAGTGGGCTTCGATGGGGGAAGGGCCGGCAAGTTACGCCCGCTTGCCAGTAGCAAGTAAGGTCGACAGTACCAAAATCAACTACTTTTTTAGCAAGCTGACAGCGAGTTGCAACTGGAATCGTTGCCGATAGTTGGGCCGCGCCCGGCGAGCCAGCTTAAAATAATTATTTCGTCAACCGTGATTAAAAGTCCGGTCAGTGATTTCTTTGCCTGCCCGCGCGCGCCGGTAGCGGCGGCGCGCGCGATTCCTGACTGTATGATGGATTTAGTAGCCTTGCTGGCAGAGGTTTTGCTGGCCGGTGCCAGCCTGCCGATACTCTTGCTTGCGGCCGGCTGGCTGGCCTGTAGGCGCTGCCGGCCGATGCTCAGGCAACTGCTAGCCGTGGCCAATACCCTGCTGCTGGTCGGGGCGGGGCTGTTTCTGCTCACGGCGTTTTGTCAGCTGCTGGGCCAGCTCCGAGGCGGCGATGAGTACGCGCAGTACGTGGTGCTGAACCGCCTCACGGGGCCGTATTGGTTTGCCTATTGGGGGGCGGCGCTGTGCAACGGCGGGCTGCCGCAGGTGCTGTGGTGGCCAAGGCTGCGCCGCAGCGTCGGCGCGGGCGTGGCCTTGGTGCCGTTTCTGCTTATAGAATATTGGCAGTCAATGCTGTACGCTGCGCTGCACCGCGACTACCTGCCGGCCTCCTGGGCGATGATGCGGCCCGACTACCGGGGCCTGGCGCTGGCCGGGGCCGGCTACCTGGTGGTGCTCGCGGCGGGGTGGCTGCTTACGCACCGTGGCCTAGCCGCGCGCCGCTAGCCCGCGCCCTCAAAATCAAGCACAAAGGCCGTCCCTTTGCCCAATACCGATTCGGCCCGCAGCACCGCCTTGTGAAACTGGGCGATGGTCTGGGCGATGGGCAGGCCCAGGCCGTAGCCCTCGGGCGACTTGGGGCCGGTGGCGTGGAAGCGCCGAAAGCGGTCGAAGAGCAGCGGCACGTCGTCGGGGGCGATGCCGGGGCCGTCGTCCTCCACGCGCAGCTCGTAGCCGCCGCCGGGGCGCGGGCGGCCCAGCACCCGCACCTGGCCGCCCTCGTGGTTGTACTTAATGGCGTTGGAGAGCAGGTTGCGCAGCAGCGTGTGCAGCAGCGTGGCATTGGCCTGGGGCACCACGTAGTCGGGGCTGAGGTCGACGTGCAGGGTTATTTCGCGCTGCTGGCGGCGGTCGTCGAGCTCCTCGGCCACGTCGGCCACGGTCTGGCCCAGGCGCACGCTGGCATCGCGCAGGTACTGGTCGTTTTCGATATTGGCAATGAGCAGCAGCGTGCGCACCGTGTTGCGCAGGCGGTAGAGCGTGCGCTGGCTTTCTACTATCTGGCGGGCGTGGGGCTCGGGCAGGGTAGGGTCTTGCAGCATGTTTTCGAAGCGCGATTGCAGGATGCTGGTGGGCGTGAGCAGCTCGTGGCTCACGTTGCTCATAAACTCGCGCTCCTTCTCAAATGAGGCTTGCAGCTGCCGCATGAGGGCGGAGAGCGAGTCGTCGAGGTGCCGAAAATCGGTGGTGTCGGTGTCGAGGCGGGCAAACGAAAACTCGCCCGGCTGCCGGATGCCCCGCAGCTTGCGCGAGATAAGCTCGCGCAGCGGCCGCAGCAGGTAGTGCGCAAAGGCCGCATCGACAAACACGGTGAGCACCGCGCCGGCCACCAGCACCCACAGCGCCAACGAGCGTAAGGTGCTGGTAAGCAGCTCCACGGTGCCCAGCGAGGAGCCGATTTCGAGGCGATAGCGGCGGGCGGGGGCGGTACCCGCGCTCAGCGGGGCCACGTAGCTCAGGATGCGGAAGTCCTCGACCGCCTTGCCCACCTGGCGCGGCTCCTCAAAAATGCGCTCGGTCGGGGGGGCTTTGTCGCTGGCCAGCAGCGGCGTAATGGTGATGTATTCCTGCTTCAGGATGTTGTAGTCGGCGTAGGTTTCGTCGTGCTCCTCGCGCAGAAACGTGGCCAGGCCGTCGCGGGCAATGAGGTCGAGTACTTCCTGCTTTTTTTCGTGCAGGCGCTGGTCGGTGTGCGCCACGGCCACCTGCTGCACGATGGGCGGAATCAGCAGCGCCCCCAGCACCACCAGCAGCAGCTTGGACAGGCCGTTGAAGAGGCCGAGCTTGGTTTGGAGTTTCATTGCGACGGTAAAAAGAATCTAAAAAAATACGGCTGTCATGCCGAGCGCAGCGCAGCGGAGTCGAAGCATCTCTACCGCTGCACTAACTCTAATGGTTGAGATTAGTAAAGCTAAAGAGATGCTTCGACTCCGCTGCGCTGTGCTCAGCATGACAGCCGTTTCACGCTGCCTAAAACCATTATTGCCGCTACACCGCCCGGTAGCCGATGCCGCGCACCGTTTCGATGAAGTCGGCCGAGCCGAACTGGGCCAGCTTTTTGCGCACGTTTTTGATGTGCACATCGATGTAGTTCGAGTCGGAGTCGTCTTCGAGCACGTTGCCCCACAGGTGCTCGCCGAGCTGCAAGCGCGTGAGTACCCGGCCTTTGTGCAGTAGCAGGTAGTGCAGCAGGTCAAATTCTTTCTTCGTGAGCGGCACCTCGGGGGTGTCGGGCGCGCCGTGGCGCACGGTGCGGGCGGTCACGTCCATCACGAAGCCGTCGCCGAAGGTGATTTCCGAGCGCTTGAGGCCAAACTTGCGGCGCGTGATGGCCTGCATCCGGCTGGTAAGCTCAAGCAGCGAAAAGGGCTTGGGCAGGTAGTCGTCGGCGCCCAGGTCGAGGCCCTTGATGCGGTCGTCGAGGTCGCCGCGCGCCGTGAGGATGATAAAGGACGCCTCCTGCTTTTCGTTGCGGCGGCTGTCGCGCAGCAGGTCCAAGCCATCGCCGCCGGGCAGGCCCAGGTCGAGCAGCACGAAGTCGTAGGAATTGACGTACAGTTTTTCCGATGCTTCGGCATACGTATAAGCCGAATCGACCAGGTACTGCGCCTGTTGCAGGAACTGCCGCACCTCCTGGTGCAGGCTTTTTTCGTCTTCAACCAGCAAAACGTGCATAGTGTCGGGGAGGGGGGAAAGGGGATTAATAGTACAACATACGGGACTTGGCGTTAAGGTGAAGATGAAGATTGGCTGTTGGTTTGATGAAGCTGGGCAAAACGCAGCTATTGCTAGTTGAGCCCCGCCCAAAACCCGCCAAACGTGGTACTTTGCAAAGCCATTCCCGCTTTTTTTACTCCGCGCCCCATGAAAAGCTTCTTGCTGAGCGCCTTGCTGGGCCTGCTGCTGGCCCTGGGCAGCCGCCCGGCCGCCGCCGGCCCGCCCGCTACTACTATCTACCTGGTGCGCCACGCCGAAAAAGACCCCACGCCCGGCGTGGCCGACCCGCTGCTGACGCCCGCCGGCCAGGCCCGCGCCTTGGCCTTGGCCAAAAAGCTGGCCGGCAAGCACCCGGTCGCTCTCTTCACTACCGACACCCGCCGCACCCGCGCCACGCTGGCCCCGCTGGCGCAGGCCACCCACCTTACGCCGCTGGTTTACAGTCCTAAAGAGGCCGATGCCTTCGCCATCCGGCTCTACAAAGAGTACCCCGGCCAGCCGGTAGTGGTGGTGGGGCATTCCAACACGCTGCTGCCGCTGCTGGCCGCGCTGGGCGCGAAAGCCCCAATGTCGGAGATTAAGGATGACGAGTATGACTACTTATTTAAGGTGGAGCTGCGCGAGGGCTGGCCGGCCCGGCTCAAGGTGAGCCGGTATGGCGCGGCTACGTCGGCGGCCGGTGGGGCCAGTATGCGCTAGCCAGAAATTTAACAGAACAGAATCTATAAAATCATGCGGCTACTCGCTTCTCTTCTCCTCGCCGGCCTGCTGAGCAGTGCCGCGCCCGCCCACGCCCAAAACCTGGCCTCCGCGCCCAAAACCGACTCGCTGGCCCTGCGCAAAATCTACGACGAAGCGCTGCTGCGCGGCCAGAGCTACGAAAACCTGCGCTACCTCTGCAAAAAAGTGGGGCCGCGCTTGTCGGGCTCGCCGCAGGCGGCGCAGGCCGTGGCCTGGGGCAAGCTCACGATGGAGAAGGCTAACTGCTTCGATAAGGTATACTTGCAGGAGTGCCAGGTGCCGCACTGGGTGCGCGGCAGCAAGGAAAAAGGCCAGATTATTGGCAACAAGGGCCGCAGCGTGCCCGCCGCCGTGTGCGCGCTCGGTGGCTCGGTGGGCACGGGCGGGCGGCTGCGCGCCGGCGTGGTGGAGGTTAAGAGCCTGGCCGAGCTGAAGGCCCTGCCCGACGCGGCCGTGAAAGGTAAGTTCATCTTCTTCAACCGGCCCTTCAACGACGCCCTCATCGAGCCCGGCGCGGCCTACGGCGGCGCCGGCGACCAGCGCCGCAGCGGCCCCGCCGAGGCCGGCCGGCGCGGCGCGGTGGGCGCGCTGGTGCGCTCGCTCACCAGCGCCCGCGACAATAACCCCCACACCGGGGCCACCGCCTACGGCGACACGCCCACCAAGGTGCCCGGCGCGGCCCTCAGCACCATGGCCGCCGACGAGTTGAGCCAGCTCCTGAAAGCCGACCCCAGCCTGCAGTTTGAGCTGGAAATGAGCTGCGAAACCCTGCCCGATGTGGTGAGCTACAACGTGGTAGGGGAGGTGCGCGGCACCAAATACCCCGACCAGATTATCACCGTGGGCGGCCACCTCGACTCGTGGGACCTCGCCGAGGGGGCGCATGACGATGGCACCGGCGTAGTACAAAGCATTGAGGCCGTGCGCCTGCTCAAAGCCGCCGGCCTGCGCCCCGAGCGCACCGTGCGCGCCGTGCTCTTTATGAATGAGGAAAACGGTACCCGCGGCGGCCAGAAATACGCCGAGCTGGCCCAGCAAAACCACGAAACGCACCTCGCCGCCATCGAGAGCGACGGCGGCGGCTTCACGCCCCGCGGCTTCACGGCCGAAACCGCACCCGCGCTCCTCAAAAAAGTAGCGACCTGGGGCCCGATTTTGGCCCCCTACCACGCCAACTCGCTCACGCCCGGCCACGCCGGCACCGACATCGAGCCGCTGGTAAGCGCGGTGCACCCCACCGCCCTCTTCGGCTACGACGGCGACTCGCAGCGCTACTTCGACCTGCACCACTCGGCCCTCGATACCTTCGAGCAAGTAAATCGCCGCGAGCTGGAGCTGGGCGGCGCCAGCATGGCGGCCCTGATTTATTTGCTGGGCAAATACGGCCTATGACCGCAGAGTCAAACGGGTTTTTAGGATTTAATGGATACGCCCGGCTGCGCCTACGTAGGCCCAGCCGGCGATTAGCTAGAGCAGGGTTTGTAGCCGGGATACTGGCAGCCCGGTGAGGCTGGCGATGGTAGCCAGGGGCAGGCCGGCGGCGCGCATTTTGCGGGCTATTTCCTCGCGTTCGGCTTCGCGGCCCTCCTCGCGGGCAGTGTCGAGCGAGTTTTTGAGGTCGCGGTAGTGCTTGAGGCTGTCTTCGTAGGAGCGCACCTGCTCGGGGGTGAAGCGGGCGATTTCGGCCGTTTCAAATAGCTTTTCGAACACTTGCTCGCGCAGCTTGTCGGGCACCCGGTCGAGGCGGTTGAGGTTGCGAATGACGTAGAGCCACTTCTCGAAGCGGGTGGTTAGCTCGTCCACCGTTTTGGTGAACTTGGGCATTTCCAGGTAAATGAACGTGAGCTTGTCGTAGAACACCCGGTGAGTTTCCTGGTCGGTCAGCTTCACGTCGTAGCGGTACTTGGCGGCTTGTGCGCGGTCTTCGTCGAACACAAAATCCAGAATGGCCACCGTGTACACGGCCTTGAGCTCAAAGTTCCAATCGGCCCGCCGGGCCTGCTCCCGAATGGGAAACGTGGCGTAGTACACCGTGCGGTCCTTAAAGAAGTTTTGCCGGGTTTTTTGCAGCTCCACGATGAATTTCTCGCCGCGCTCATTTTCGCAGTAGATGTCGAAAATGGCTTTGCGGTCGAGGTCAGTGCTGCCCAGGTTCTCGTTTTTGAGGTACGTGAGGGCCGTAATCGGGCCTTGCTCGTCGCGCAGTAGCTCGTTCAGAAAATCCAGCAGCAGGTCCTTGTTCGGCTCTTCCCCAAACAGGCGCTTGAAGCCGTAGTCGGTGAACGGATTAATGTATTTCTCAATGAAATCGGGCATGGCGCGCGGGTTTTGGCCAAAGTTACCGAAGCCGCCAAGCTGCGGTCGGCGCCGACGGCTTACTGCGTGTTCAAAATCGAGAACAGCTCGTCGAGCTTCGGCGTCAGGATGATGTCGGTGCGGCGGTTGAGAGCCTTGTTTTGGGGCGTGTCGTTGGTGGCTACGGGTAGGTACTGGCCTTTGCCAGAGGGCGTAATCTGCTCGGGAGCGATGCCGGCCGAGGTGAGCAGGCGCGTGATTTCGGTGGCGCGCAACACGCTCAGGTCCCAGTTGTCCTTGGCCACGTTCACCACGCCCTTGATGGGCACGTTGTCGGTGTGGCCTTCGATGAGTACGTTAATATCCTTGTTGTCCGTTAGGGCGTTAGCTAGCTTGAGGAGGGCATCCTGGCCGGCGGGGTCTACCTTGGTCGAGCCCGATTTGAAGAGCAATTGTTCGGAGAGCGACACGTACACCTTGCCGTTTTTCACGTTCACCTGCAAATCCTGTGAGTTGAAACCCAGCAGCGCGTCGCTCACCTTTTTGCGCAGGGCTTTGGTGGCGGCATCCTTTTCATCCAGAATGCGCTGCATCTCGGCGATGCGGGCGTTTTTGCCAGCCAAGTCCTGCTCGGTGGTGCCCAGCGCCTGGTTGAGCTGGTTTACCTGCTGGTCCTTCGTGAGCAGGCGGTTGGTGAGGGTATTTTCGGAGCTGGTTTTATCGCGCTGCAAGGCGTCTTTTTCTAACTGCAATTGGTCGCGCGATTTGGTGAGGTCGGCGTTTTGCTGTTGTAGCAGGGCGATTGCTTTTTTATTGCAGCCAGGCAGCACGAGCAGCGAGGCCGCCAGCACGACGGCCGGGGCGAAGGCAGGGAATTTGAGCATAGGAAAAAGGCAAAAAGCAACCCCAGCCAGCCGGCCGAAGTCGGGTCTTACAAACGAACCAGCCGGGGGAGGGGTTGTTGAGGAACGCCGCCAGGCGGGACGTAGGGCGCGGCGGGCTACTTTTGCCGGGCAGCCTACCGCTGCTTCGTGCTTGTGCCGGCTCTGCCGGGCCATCCGCTTCATTCCCGAGCTATGTCATTACCACTAAGCAGCCGGGGCCCGTGGGCCGGCTGGCTGCTGCTCATGCTGCTGCACCTGCCCGGCGTGGCCGCCGCGCAAAGCCCGGCTGCGGCGCCCGCCGCGGCCCGCTACTGGATTACCCTGGCCGATAAAAACGGCGTGGCCTTCGACCCGGCCGCCTATTTCAGCCCCGCCGCGCGGGCCCGCCGCCAGCGCCAGGGCTTGCCCGCCTACGAGCCTTCCGACTTGCCCGTGCGGCCCGACTACCTGGCGCGGGTGCGCGCTGGCTGCGATACGCTTACGCTGGTCAGCCGCTGGTTTAACGCCGTGGCCTGCCGCGCCACGCCGGCCCAGGCCGCCGCGCTGCGGCGGCTGCCGGGCGTGCTACGGGTAGCGCCCTGGCCCGAAAACCCGACCAAACCGGCCCTGGCGCGGCGGCCGGCCGCCGCACCCCAGGCCACGGCTAGCGGCTTCGACATCAGCGCCAACGACTACCTGCTGGCCCGCCAGCAAACGGCCGTGCTGGGCCGCCCGGCCCTGGTGCGAGCGGGCCTCACGGGCAAGGGGCTGCGCATCGCGGTGTTTGATGTGGGCTTTCGGGGGCTGCGCGAGCACCCGGCTTTTGGGGCGCTGTGGCGCGAGCGGCGGGTGGCGGCCACCTACGATTTTCTGAAAAACCGGCCCGACGTGTACCGCACCGGCAGCCACGGCACCGAGGTGCTGGGCTGCCTGGCCGGCCGCCTGCCCGGCCCCGACAGCCTGCACGCCGGCCCCGCGCTGGGGCTGGCGCCCGACGCCACGTACCTGCTGGCGCGCACCGAAAGCCTTGGCCGCGAGCGTATTGGGGAGGAAGAGGCGTGGCTGAAAGCCGCCGAGTGGGCCGACCGCGAGGGCGCCGACATCATCAGCTCGTCCTTGGCCTACACCGAGCAGCGCTACTTTCCGGAGTGGATGGATGGCCGCCACTCGCTCATCGGGCGGGCGGCCAACCTGGCGGCCCGCAAAGGCATGCTGGTGGTGAGTGCCGCCGGCAACGACGGCGACGACGACTGGGGCCGCATCGGCACGCCCGCCGATGCCGACTCGGTGCTGGCCGTGGGCGGCCTCGACCCCGCCACCGGCCTGCACGTGGCCTTCAGCTCGACCGGCCCCAGCGCCGACCGCCGCCTCAAGCCCGA
>JAKONR010000335.1 GCA_022701825.1 Hymenobacteraceae bacterium
CAGCCCCGCATCCTGCGCAAAATCAAGACCCTGGCCGACGTAGGGCTGGGCTATCTTACGCTGGGCCAGCAGGCTACTACGCTCTCGGGCGGCGAGGCGCAGCGCGTGAAACTAAGCACCGAGCTCAGCAAAAAGGACACCGGCAAGACCTTCTACATCCTCGACGAGCCCACCACCGGCCTGCACTTCGAGGACATCCGCCACCTGGCCGACGTGCTGCACAAGCTCGCCGACAAGGGCAACACCGTCCTCATCATCGAGCACAACCTGGACCTCATCAAGGTGGCCGACCACGTCATCGACATCGGCCCCGAGGGCGGGGCGGGCGGTGGCACCATCGTGGCCCAGGGCACGCCCGAGCAGGTGGCTAAGAGCGGCAAGGGCCACACCAGCCGCTTTTTGGCTGAAGAGCTGAAGACGAGCCAGTACGTGTAGCGGCTTGTTTTCTATTTCTCATCAAGGTATTTCTTGCGTAGCTTTTTAAGTTTTTCTGTTACCAAGTCCACATCACCCAGCCACTGTGTTAGTTCTGGGTTCAGCCAAGTGAGCAGGTCTCGGATATCGTTGTGTATTTCTTCTAAATGGTCGAAGCAAAGAATGTTGCGGGTGTTTTTCTGAAAGCATAAAGGCTCATAATGGTACACTCGGTTACGGAAAGTGCGTACTTTCATGAGTTTATCGTTAATGACGCTCCATATAATGCCAGGTGGGCGTCCTTTGGAAAAGGCGCGTAAGGGGTCGCGATTTAGTAGTTCAAAATATTTTTTATTAAACAAAGAAGTCCAGAAGCCAAAGCTTAATTCCGCGATAATTGCTAGCCCGTTAGGTGGGTCATGTTTGCGCTGGTCTTTGTACTCCTTCATCGCCGCTACTACCATCTTAAGAACCTTATGATTGGTTATTTCTTCCTCTTTCTGTGCATCGTAGTATGTTAAGCTCGGGTCAATCATGAAGCCCTCTTGTTCGGTGATAAGCCAATTATCGGACTTGAATTTTACTGATAAAGCTTTATGTACTGCATTTCGAAATGCTACTTCCAATAACGACAAAGCCGGATAGAAACTTTGAGCTATTCGCAAATTGTCCAGGTACAGCGTGAGGCTAAGTTGTTCATCACCTTTTGCAGCTAGTTTATAGGGTGCAAGACGGGCGGGGGAGAGAAATTTTTCGGCAGTTTGAAATAACATTGGTTTTTATTCGTATATTTGCAACGTAATACTTGGACAACTCAGCTGGACAGTCTGCAAAGATAAGCTCCTTGGACCCAGGTGAAAGAAACGAGCGGACATCCTTCATCGGGTGCCCGCTCTCTTTTTTTCAGCTGTTTCTGATGTTATCCGCGCGTCGGCCCAAACCGCTCGGTCAATATCATTTCGGGCGGTAGCCCGGCGGCTTGCAAGCCGTTGGCCACGCTCTCAACAAAGCCCGTGGGGCCGCACACGAACGCCTGCGGCTGGGCCGCGCCAAAGCGCGCTACCACCTCGGCCAGCATCGCCGCGTCGAGGCGGCGGTGGTAGCCGGCCCAGCCGGGCGGCGCCTGGCGGGTGTAGTCGAGCAGCAGCGTGAAGCTGTCGTCGGCCTGCGCTAGGGCCTCTAGCTCAGCTTGGTAAATGACCTCTTCAGGCGAGCGGACGCTGAACAGCAGCACGGCCGGTGTGCGCAGCCCCAGCGCCCGGCGGTGACGCAGCATGGCCATGAGCGGCACCACGCCCGAGCCGCCGCCCACTAGCAGCAGCGGCGGCGCGCTGGGCTCGCCGCGCCACACAAAGTAGCCGCCGATGGGGCCGCGCACCTCTAGCTGGTCGCCCACGGCCACACCCTCAAAGAGGTAGCCCGATACCTCACCTTCGTTCACCAGCTCCACGGTTAGCTCAATCTCGCCGGTTTGCTCGGGGGGCGAGGCGATGGAGTAGCTACGCTCGGCCTGGTAGCCGCCGTCGGCGGTAAGGCGCAGGTCGTAGTGCTGGCCGGCGAGTTGGGGCGTCCAGTTGGGCAACGCGAGCGTGAAGGTTTTGACGCGCGGCGTCTCCGGCTTAATTGCCTTTACGGTGGCTAACTGCCAGGCTACGCGGCTCATAGGCGAAGGCTGCTGGGGCTGGCCTGGTCGTCGTCGTCATCGCGGTAGCGCTGCTCTTTCCACGGGTCGCCGTACATGCTGTATCCGCCGCGCTCCCAAAAGCCGGGCTCGTCCTGGGCCGTGAAGCGCAGGCCCTGTATCCATTTGGCGCTTTTCCAGAAGTAGAGGTGCGGCACCACCAGGCGGGCTGGGCCACCGTGTTCGGGCGCCAGCGGCTGGCCCTCAAATTGCAAGCCCACGAAGGCCTTGCCACCCAGCAAGTCGGCCAGCGGCAGGTTGGTGGTGTAGCCGCCGTAGCTGAACTCGGTCACAAACTGCGCCTCGGGCCGCAGCTTCACGTGTTCCAGCAGCGTGTCCACGCTCACGCCGCGCCAGTGGGTGTCGAATTTACTCCACTTCGTGACGCAGTGAATGTCGGGATTAAAATCCTGCATCGGCAGCTTGTTGAACTCCTCCCAGCTCCATTTCACTGGCTCCTCCACCAGGCCTTCGAGCCGAAACTCCCAGTTGGTGAGGGCGATGCGCGGGGTGGGGCCGGCCGTGAGCACCGGAAAATCGGTGGTTTCGTACTGGCCGGGCGGCAGCTTGGGGTTGGTGGGGCGCTTGGGCTGAAAGCCGCGGTTGGTGAAGATTCCCATGAGGACGGGGTGGCTAAGGGAAAGAAAGGGCTGCGAGAGAAACATGGGATTAAGGCCCAGGCCGCCACAAAAAAAGTGCTTGGCGACCAGCGCCCAGCACTTTTCAAGCAGAAGGGTATAGACTATTGCTTTTACTACTAAGCCCAGGCCGATGTTTAGGCTACTGCAACTTGGCCAGCCAGAGCGAGGCGTTGAGGTGCAGCGGGGCGTGGCTGCCGATTTCGGTCCAGCCGGGGTAGAGGGTATTGCCGCTGGCGCCGGTGCCATCGTCGGCGGGCGACGAATCGGCGATGACGAACACGCGGCCGGTGCCGTAGGTGCTGCTGGCGCACATCACCTGGGTAGTGCCCTGGCCGGCGCTGCCGCGCCACACCAGCGGCTGCGCCGCGCTCGACGTGGTAGTGATGGTAGCGCCGTTGCTGAATTTGAGCTGCGTCACATGGCCCTGCGAGCCGTGCAGAATGACGTTGCTGGCGCTGCCCAGCACGTTGCTGCTGGTTTCGGAAATGTTGGTCAGGTCGATTTTGAAGCCAAACGGGTTGCTTTGCACCGCGTTGCTGGTCATCAGGTCGTTCCAGATGGCCGGCGAGTCGTAGCCGTCATTGTTGCGGTCCGACACATCGTGGTCGGAAATCATAAACAAGCCGCCGCCGTTTTTCACGAAGTTGACAATAGCCGTTTTTTCGGTGCTGGAGAACAAGGTGTTGGGCTCATCCACCACAAACACGCTGTAGTTGCTGAGGTCCTGCGGGTTGCTGGTATTGCCGTAAGTGATGGCCGCGCCCACGGGCAGCGCCTCCACCGTGTTGCCGAGCTTCACCAAGGACACGGCCCAGGCCGAGAGCGCGCCGGTCCAGTAGGTTTCGGCGGTGCTGCTGGTGATGCCGCTCTGGGTGGGTGTGGGCGTGCGCACTACGGTACCGTTGTCGCTGTCGGGCACCCAGTCGGCGTTGCCGGCCGTTTCGGCGTGGCTGCCGTCGAAGAGAAATTTCTTGCCGCCCGTGGTGCCGGTGCCCCCGCCGCCGGTGGTGCTGCCGTAGGCCTGCACGGTCAGGTTATCGAAGTTGAGGCGGTTGGTCGAGCCGTCGGTTTTGCGCACTTGCAGGCGCACATTGCCGGCCAGGTTTACGGCAAAGCTGGCCGTGGCCAGCACGGTGCTGCTACTCGTGACGGTGCTGCCGACTTTGCTGAACGACGAGCCGCCGTTGGCCGAAGCCCACAGCTCCCAGGTGCCGGCCGCGTCGGTGCCGTAGCGGGCGTGGTCGAGGGTCACGGTGCCCGCGCCGCTGCTCAGGTCGAAGTTCATGGTCAGCGTGCCGCTGTTGCGCACGCGGGCCGACTGGCCGCCGGTTTTGGCGTCGGCGCTGGTAGTGCCCAGCAGCGCGTCGCTGAGCGTCCAGGAGCCCGAGTTCAGGGCTACCGTGCCACTGGTATAAGCCGTTTTGGTGCCCGTCTCGAAGGTTTCGGACAGGCTGGCGGCGGTAGCCGCCGTAAGGCCGGCCAGGGCGGGCTCGGCGGTGGCTACGCTGGTAGCGGTGCGGGGCTCGGGAGCCTGGCGGGCGCAGCCCGCCAGCAGCACGGCCGCCAGGAAAGCAGCTAGTGGGCGACGTATATTCTTCATAAACAAGCGTAAATGGAAAAAGGAATTAATGGAAATAACTCAGCGCAAAGCTAGCCGCACGGGCCTGCGGCCCAGGTAACGGGCAGGTTAAGAAATTGTGCCCAGGGCCGCGGACCGCCTACGCTAGCGGTTCATCGCTAGCGTTGAGTTCTCGCTCGTCGAAGCGGTTGTCGGCGTCAGCGGGTTCGCCTGGGGCCGGCTCGCCAAAGCGGGCCTTGAAGCGGGCGTACAGCGCATTCATGCCCAGAAGCAGCAAGCCCATGAAGATGAAGACGATGGCCCGCGTAATGGTGCCGCTCCGGCTGAGGTCGAAGAAGACCAGCCGCACCAGGCAGCCCAGCATACCGGCCAGCGACAGGTAGCGCAAATCTTGCCGGCGCAGCAGCAGGCTGGTGCTGAATACGGCCACTACTTCGAGCATCAGCAGCACGGTGAGCACCGAGCGGTCGAAGGACTGAATGAGCAGCAGCGACAGGGCCAAAAAGGCGGGGTAGAGCAGTCCGGCTTCGAGCGTGCGGCGGGCGGGCCGGGCCAGCGCATCCCAGCGCGGCGACAGGCCGTCGAGGCTGGCCGCGCCTTCGCGCAACGTCAGGGTTACGTAGCCAAAAAGCAGGGCCACCGCCGCCACCAGCGCCCACCACTCGGGGCGCAAAATGTAGCCCGGCGACACGTAGCGCAGGCTGGCGGCGCTGGCGGCCAGCGCCGCCAGCCCATAGTACAGCCGCCCATACACGCCCAGCCGCCGGAAGCGCAGCGGCAAAGTGGGGCCAAAGTAGCTCAGCACCAGCGCGCCGCCCACCCAAATCAGCGGCTGCCACGGGCCGCGAATGTTGGCAGCCAGCGTGGCGCTGCCGAAGAGCAGCGCGGCCTCGGGCAGCCAGCGGTGCAGCACTCGCCACGACCGATACACCGGCTCGGTAGCCGGCGGCTGGGCCAGCGCCAGCGAGGCCAGCACCCCAAAAAGCAGGGCCGCCGTGAAGTATTCGGCGGGCTGGTGAAAAAACCATTCGGAACGATAGGGTAGCCCCAGGTGCAGCCCGAAGCTGCCCAGCAGCAGCGCGTAGGCCAGGTGCAGCAGGTAGCGGTCGGGTTGGCCGGCGCGGGCCACGGCGGCGGCATCGGGCAGGGCTCGCCGCCAAAATAGCGCCGCCGCGAAGGCCACCACCGCCAGCCCCAGCAGGCTCAGCATGAAATAGGCCAGCAGCGTGGCCGTAGCCATAACGGCCACTACCAGGTGTGCGCCTAGCAGGTAGAGCCACGGCCAGCGCACGTAGCGCCCCGCTGCCGGCCACCACGAGGTAGCCAGCCCCACCAGCGGCACGGCCACGGTGGGCAGCAGGTAAAGCAGGGTTTTGGCTACGTGATGATTAGGGCCACTAACTACCGGGTAGGCATTGGCAAACACTGGCTTTAGCACGTGCCCCCACTGCAAGGCCAGGTAGCCAAAAGCCGCCAGCGCCAGCCCGGCCCACAGGCCCGGCGCCGCCACGCGCTGCCGCAGATACAGCAGGCCGCCCAGCAGCCCCACGGCCGCCCAGCCGGCCCAGGGCCGCGCATACACCAGCACGCCCGCGCCTAGCAGCAGCCAGCCCACGGCCAGGCCCAGCAGCGGCAGCTGGTAGGTGGCGCCCAGCGCGAGCCGGGCAAACTCCTCCTGCGCCCGCCGCCAGTAGTGCCGCCGCAGCTGGTAGGCCAGCGTGCCCAGCGCCGCCCCCGCCAGTAGGGCGGCCCGGCCCAGCGGCCCCGCCGCGCTCGGCGACAGGTAGCGCACCAGCAGCGGCAGCAGCGCCGCTTGCAGCACCAGCAGGTAGGTTTGGGTGTGCAGCAGGCTGTCTTCGTCGCGGCCGCTGAGTAGCAGGGCTACCAGTAGGTTTTCGGCGTAGAGTACGAGCACCACGCCCAGCCAGCTCAGCCCCAGCTCGTGCAACCCGAAGATGGCCAGCACGACCAAATACTGGCTGATTACCAGCTGCTGCCGATGCACCCAAGCGGGTGCCCGCCCGCTGGCGCGCACCCACAAAGCCCCGGCCAGCGCCGCGCCCGCTAGCAGTAGCAATACGCCCAGCAGCAGCGCCACCGGCGGACCGTGCCAGCCAAAAACCACCCGCGCCAGCACCACGCCGGTACCCGCTTGCAGCAGGCCCGCCAGGGCGGCGAAGCCTAGCAGCAGCGTGTGCTGCAGCTCGTCGGGGCCGTCGGCTCGGTGGGTTTGGGGCGCGTGGGCGAGCTGCTTAAAGTTGACTTGCATGAACACCAGGCTGGCCGCGCTGGCCAAGGCCAGCAGCAGGGCATCGCGGTAGAGCAGGGCGGGCCGGCCGGTGGCTACGTGGCTGGTAGCGGCCAGCAGCAGCGCCGAGCCCGCTACCAGCGCGCCGCCCAGCGCCCAGCGGTGCAGCCCCGAGTCGCGCCGGGCTAATAGCAGCACTGCCAGCAGCGTTTCGGCATACAAAACCAGGAGCACCAGTGGCCAGCTCAGGCCCAGCTCGTGCAGCCCAAATACCGCCAAAACAGCCAGAAACTGCCCCAGTACCAGCTGCTGCCGCCGCACCCAGTCGGGCGCCCGCCCGGCCACCCGCACCCAATGGGCCAGCCCAATAGCCGCGCCCGCCAGCGCCACCAGCACTACCAGCAGCAGCGCTACCGGCACCTGCGCCCAGCCAAACACCACCCGCGCCAGCAGCAGCCCCGCACCCGCTTGCAGCAGCCCCGTGAGGCCCGCAAAGCCGCTGAGCAGGTGGCGGTGCGACTCGGTAGCGGGGGCTTCGTTGGCGGTGTTTTCGGCGGCGGCGGCGTCAGCCGCATCTTTAGCAGTTGCATTTTTATCCGCAATACCTTCACTCGCAATGCTTTTATCAGCGGAGATAGCGGCCCCAGCCACTGCGTTGCGGGTGCCGGCAGCGGCGGCTTCGACTGCCCCGGCCAACTGGCCCAGCAGCAAGGGCTGCTTGAAAATAAACTGCACGAAAGCCAGCCCGGCCCAGCCGGCCAGCACCAGCATGAGCGCATCGCGGTAGAGGGTGGCGGGGTGACTGATGGGCGCGCGGGTGCCGGCGATGAGCAGCAGGCCGGTGCCCGCCAGCAGCGCGCCGGCCATGGCTACGCGGTACACCAGCGCCTCGCTTTGGCGGGCCATGATGAGGGCCACCAGCAGCGATTCGAGCAGCATAAACAGCCCAATGACCGTGGGCGTGGCGTGCCAGCCCTGCAGCGAGAGCGCCGTGCCGAGCCCCAGCATCAAGGAGATGACGGTATCGGTCTGGAATAGCCAGCCGATGCCCAATTGCTGGGCTCGCCGCCCCGCCCAAAAGGTGAGCCCCGCACCCAGCGCCAGCGGAATAGTTTTCCAAACCGAGCCGGTGCTATACAGGTAGAGGTTGATACCCAGGCACGTCCAGTTGAGCAGGTGCGCCGCGAAGAGCAGCGGCTCGAACCGCCGCCGGGCGTACACGCGGCGGTACTGCACCACGGCCGCCACGCCGCCCACCAGCAGCACCAGGCCCATCGCCGCCAGCCGCAGCCCATTGCCAAGGGCCGGCAGCTCGTGGTGCCAATACAGGTGGAAGGCAAAAAAGCTAACGATGCTGAGCAGCAGCTGGTAGCGCCACTGCTGGCGGTAGGTGATGGCGATACTAAAGGCCGTAACGCCCGCCGCCGCGCCCAGCGTGAGGGCCGTGGGCGGCAGCACCGCCAAGGCCACCAGGCTCAGCACGCCGTGCAGGGTCGACACTTCTTGGCGGCTGGTGCGCCAGGCCAGGTAGAGGTTGACACTCACGCCGGCCAGCAGCAGCAGGTAGTCGAACGGCGACGACACCCAGCGCAGGCCCGGAATACTCACCGCCCCCACGCAGGCAAACAGGAAGATAGCCGCCGCGCTGCTCAGCAGCCAGCCATTGAGCTGCTGGGCAAAGGCCTTTTCGCGCAGCGCCCAGCGCCCGCCCAGCAGCCCGCCCGCAAAGGCGCAAATCAGCAAAAACCGATACGGCGGGGCCATCCGCAGCGCGGTATAAATCCCTAAAAATCCGACGCCCGTCACCAACACCACTGCCCCCAAAATGCCGGTCCAGTTTTCCAACAAGACCGTGGCCGCCCGCTCCCAAAAGGTGGGGCCGGTGGGCACGGGCTTGGGGGCCGGCGCGGGCCGGCGCGGCGGGGCCGGCGGCACTACGGGCGGTGCGGCCACGGGCGCCGGCACCGGGGTTGCCACCACTACCGGCTCGGGCCTGAATACCGGCCTGGGCACGAGTGCCGGCGCGGGTGCCTGGGTGGGCACGGGCGGCATTTCGGGCGCGGGGCGCTCGGCGGGCCGGGGCACTGCCGGCGCCGATGGCGCTGGTGGCCCAGCCGGCGCGGGGGCCACGGTGGGCCGGGGCGCGGGCGGGGCGGGCAGTGGCGCGGCAGTGGGCAGCGGGCTGGCCGTTTCGCGCAGGGCGGCTAGCTGGTCGCGCAGGCGCTGCACCTCGGTTTGCAGCTGGTTTTGCTCGGCCTGCCGGCGGGCCAGCTCTTCCTGAAGGGCGGCCAGCCGCTTGGGCAAGTCCCAGACCCGCACGGCGATGATGATGGCAAAAAGCAGAGCAAGCCAGGAAACATCCATGCGCCGAGAGGTGGGAGAAGTGACTACTAGCCCGGCCGCAACGCGACCCAGAAGCCAGAGAATACCAGCGCTAAATGTAGGCGGCCGAAAGTAAAAAAGCCGCCCCGGTAGGACCGGGGCGGCTTCTGGCCGGAGCTGAGGGCGTTGGCCCGGGGCTACATTTTCATGTTCGAGTCTTTATGCGACATATTCAGGTGCTCGACTACCACGGGCAGGGTGGTATCAATCCAGCCGCTGAGGGCCGCGTTTTTAGTCATGGTTTTGTGGGCCGCCAGGGTGTTGGCCGTTTTCTGGTGGTCGGTCACCATTTGGGCCAGGTACTTGGTTTCAAATTCTTTGCCCGACAGCTTCTGCATGGCCGGGGCCATAGCCTTGTGCTCGGCGTCCATGTCGGTGGGCAGCGTCACGTTGGCATTGGCCGCGATGGGCTTCAGGGCGGCGGTGCTCTTGGTGTGGTCGGCTATCATTTTATCGGCAAGCGCTTTGGCCTCGCCGCTCACGCCTTTAGCCAGGGCCATTTTGCTGAGCTGAATCTCGTTCTGGTCGCTGTGGGCGGCCGATTTCATAAATTCGGCGTCGTCGGCGTGGGGCGCGGTGGGGCCGCTGGGGTCGGGGGCATCGGCCGAGGCCATTGCGCCCGTGTTGGTGGCGGCGGTGCCGGCCGTCATGCTGGCCGAGTCGGTGGCCGAGGCCTCGGGCACGGTGCTGCCGGTGGCGCTGGTGTCGCCGGTTTTAGTGTCGGTGGTGCTGCACGCGCCGAGGGCCAGCAGGCTGGCGGCAAATAGGGAAAGGGTGAGGCGTTTCATGGTAAAAAGGAAAAGGGTATCCTGCATACGGACCGGCCTGAGATGAGTTTGATTATAAGCTGGTTGCCTCAAAAGTGGACTTGATTGTCAGCCCAACTACTTGGTATACCGTGGAGGCTCCGATGAAAAGTAGCTGAACCCTGTTAAACCCCCGCCCGCCGCCCGCATCTTACCGGCATCACCTTTTAAAACCCACCGTTTTATGCGCCTCTCTACTTCTTTCCGGGCCCTTACCTGCGCCGCGCTGGCCGGCGGTATGCTCTTCATGGCTAGCTGCAAAAAGAACAACGAAGTAGCTACTACCGCCGCTGACGACCTGATTTCGGCCAACGATGCCGGCCAGGGCGACGAAGAAAACGCGGCCCTGGCCGACCTGGCCGACGCCGCCGCCCCGCAGGATGCCGCCGTGTCGGCCAGCGCCCCCGTGGCCGACCCCGCCGACCTGGCCCGCCTCGCTTCGGGCTGCCTCACCCGCACCTACGACGCGGCCACCCGCACGCTCACCCTCGACTTTGGCCGCACCAACTGCCTGTGCCCCGATGGGCGCTACCGCCGCGGCGTGGTCAAGGTCGTGTTTAGCGGCCCGCACCGGCAGGCGGGCGCGGTGGCTACCATCACGCACCCCAGCTACTTCGTCAACGACAACCAGCACCTAGGCACCCGCGTCATCACCAACCTGGGCAGCGGCTCGTTTGACCTCGACGTGCAGAACGCCAGCATCATCTACGCCAACAACGGCGGCACTACCGCCTGGAACTCGACGCGCCGCTACACCCGCACGGCGGGCTT
>JAKONR010000370.1 GCA_022701825.1 Hymenobacteraceae bacterium
CGTTGCGCTGGCACTGGCGGTTGTCTTCGCCGAGCGCGGCGGCCAGCGGCATGCCGTGCACGTTGCCGCTGGGCGTGGTGTAGGGCGAGTGAATGTCGGCGTGCGCATCTATCCAAATGACGCCCAACGTTTTATTCGGGTGCGCCGCCTTGATGCCCGCAATGGTAGCGTTGGCGCTGCTGTGGTCGCCGCTCAGCACCAGCGGAAACTCGCCGAAGCGCAGCGTCTGCTCCACGGCGCTGGCCACGCTTTTTTGCACGGTATAAATGGCGTCGATGTGCCGGGCAAAGGCAAAGGGCGTTTTATCGAACAGCGCGTAGTTCAAATCCGGCACGGCCACCGAGTTGTAGCGCCGGAAATAGTCGGAGCCTTTGTTGAGGCAGGCCACGCGCAGGGCATCAATGCCCAGGCTGGAGCCGCGGGTGCCCGCCCCCAGCTCGGAGCGGACTTCCAGAATTTTAATGCGTTTCATCGGGTGGGAAGCGGGATAGAAAAGATAACATGGCAGGCGAGCACCGGACCGCCCGCCCCCGAAGGGGCCGGCGAGCGCTGCCTTGCGGCGCTTTCGCGCCGTAGCCATGTCGCTTTCTGCCCCTGCGGGCCGATGCGCGGGGCCGCCTCGTTTGCGGCCCCCGGCGGTACTTTTGAGCCGCCTGCCGTAAAGGTCGGCATAATCTCTGTCATTGCGAGCGCCGCGCAGCAAGCGCCCCCTGTTAAGCACCGCTGTTCGGGGGCGCTTGCTGCGCGGCGCTCGCAATGACAACCGCTTTTTAATCTGCCTCCTCCATGGATACCTACCAGGACCTCATCACTCAAACCTTCGACTTCCCGAACGCCGATTTTCAGGTGCGCGACAACGAGCTGTTTTTCCACGACATCGACCTGATGGCCTTGGTAGAAAAGCACGGCACGCCGCTGCGCCTCACGTACCTGCCCAAAATCAGCTCGCAGATAAAGCGGGCCAAAACGTGGTTTGCCGACAGCATTGCCAGCACCGGCTACACCGGCTCGTACTCCTACGCCTACTGCACCAAATCGTCGCACTTCCGCTTCGTGCTCGACGAGGCCCTGAAAAACGACGTGCACCTCGAAACCTCGTCGTGGTTCGACATCAGCATCATCCGCTCCATGTACGAGCAGGGCAGGTTTGGCAAGGATAAGTACATCATTTGCAACGGCTTCAAGACCGAAGAGTACAAGCGCGACATCACGGCGCTGCTCAACGACGGCTTCGCGAACTGCCTGCCCATCCTCGACTCGCCCAATGAGGTAGAGTACTACCACGAGCACGTGCAAGCCGGCAAAAACGTGAAACTCGGCCTGCGCCTGGCTTCCGACGAGGAGCCGCGCTTCCAGTTTTACACCTCACGCCTGGGCATCCGCTACGCCGATGCGGTGCCGCTTTACGAGCAGCGCATCAAGGAAGACCCGCGTTTCGAGCTCACGATGCTGCACTATTTTATCAGTAGCGGCATCAAGGACACGTCCTATTACTGGACCGAGCTGTCGCGCTTCATTCACAAGTATTGCGAGCTGCGCAAAATCTGCCCCACGCTCACCACCATCGACATCGGCGGCGGGCTGCCCATTCAAACCAGCATTCAGCAGGAATTTGACTATCCATACATGATTGCCGAGATTTTGCGCACCATCCAGCGCATCTGCGCCGACGAAGGCGTGCCCGAGCCCAACATCTTTACCGAGTTCGGCATCTTCACGGTGGGCGAAAGTGGGGCTACCATCTACTCGATTCTAGACGAGAAGCTGCAAAACGACAAGGAGCTCTGGTACATGATTGACGGTTCGTTTATCACCAACCTGCCCGATACCTGGGCCCTGAACCAGCGCTTTATTATGCTGGCGCTCAACGGCTGGCAGCGCCCCTACCGTAAGATTCAGCTCGGCGGCCTCACCTGCGACTCGCAGGACTACTACAACGCCGAGAAGCACATCTACCAGACGTTCCTGCCCCAGCTTCAGCCCGCCCGCCAGGAGGCCGCCACCGGCCAGCCGCTCTACGTGGGCTTTTTCCACACCGGCGCCTACCAGGAAAGCCTCAGCGGCTATGGTGGCCTCAAGCACTGCCTCATCCCGGCGCCCAAGCACGTCATTTTGGACCGGGCCGAGGATGGCACGCTCAGCGACTGGGTTTTTGCGCCCAAGCAAGAGGCCGCAAGCATGCTGAAAATTCTGGGCTACACTTCGTAGAACACGCCCGGCAATTGGGCGAATATACCCGGCAGTTGGACGATGTAAAGTCCGAAAAGTACTATTCCTCAAAAACTAATTATTATACTGTTTCGTTAGCCAACCAACTGATTTTCTGCTTTACCTTTGAAGGCGAAACAACACACCAATCCATTTTTTACATTCTTATCTTTATGAAAAAGGTTCTTATCCTCGCCCTCGGTGCCGCTACCCTCAGCCTCGGCTCGTGCAGCCGCGGCACCTGCCCCGCCTACTCGTCGGCCAAAGCTGCTTCGGCCCCGGTTACGGCCAGCACGGCTACCTCGGTAGTAAGCCAGTAGCTTTATAGCAGTTGCGTTATCAAAACGCCCGGTTCGCAGGTACGCGGGCCGGGCGTTTTATTTTATGGCAGTTGCATGAAGCGATTGCGACAGGCTGCCGGCTTTTTCCTATCTTTGAAACCAGAACATCACAATTCATTCTTGATTTCGCCATGAAAAAGCTGCTTATCCTGGCCCTCGGTGCCGCAACGCTTGGCCTGGGTGCTTGCAGCCGCCGCAGCACTTGCCCGGCTTATACTACCTCTGCCCAGGGCCACGCGGCCCCGGTTACGGCCAGCACGGCTACGCCCATCGTAAGCCAGTAGCTCAGCAAGGTTTCTTCGTAAAGAAAGCCCGACCCGCTTATGAGCAGGTCGGGCTTTCTCGTATTCAAACTTAGTCGATAGCTACATGGCTAATTTTTGGCAGCGTTTTTTCCGTAAGTCAACAACTGCTGACACATCTGTGCCAGCCGAGTTTCCATCTTACGCAACTCGGGCGATAAACCTGCTTACGAATAGCGACGGACAGCTCGAAGATGCACAGGTGGTTGACTTGTTTTTAACCAATGGCATTCCCCAACGAGAAGCCACAGAACTGCTGGTTTTTCTACCCGTTGCCTTTTGCAGAAATCTACTACCGCAAATGAAATGGCACGATTACTATTGGGAGTATATTTCAGACAAAAAGCAAATTAAGCGTCAGTATACTGATAATGAGCGCTATAATCTTATACAAAAAGCTTTAGAAAACTATTTGGCTGGTGATTTCACCAAGGCGGACTATAACAAAATAGCTGGGCGTAGCGCTTCGTTTCACGCTCTGAACCAGCTACTCCTGGATAATCCAGACCGAGAATTAACTGAAATCAGTATCACTCCTGAAACTGTAGTCTACTAAGCAGCGTCAGTAAGCGCCCTTATCCGCTCGGCTGACAGCTCCGCAAAATCCCGGATGACCAAATCGGCCTGCCGCAAGTCCTGCCCCGCCGAGTGCTCGCTGGCGTAGCCTACGCAGTAGATACCGGCCGCCTTGGCCGCCGCCACGCCGTTAGAAGAATCCTCAATCACGATGCACTCCCCTACCGGCGTGCCGGAAACTTCGGCGGCGTGCAGGAAAATAGCGGGGTTGGGCTTGGACTCGGCAAAGTCTTCGCCGCTGACGAGGTGCGTGAAGTAGGGCGCGAGGCCGAAGCGATTGAACACCCGCGCAATGGTACCCTTCGAGGCCGAGGAGGCCAGCACCAGCTGCATGCCGTGCGCGTGCAGGTCTTCGATGAGGGCGCGCACGCCGGGTAGCAAATCGAGGTCGGCGTCGGTATCGAAGCGCGCGTTGAAAATCTCGCGCTTGCGCTTGAGGAGGTCATCTATTTCCTGGGTGAGCTGGTATTTCTGCTTCAGGTGCTGGAATACGTTGCGCGTCGATTTGCCCAAAAAGGTGGCGTACTCTTCTTCCGAAACCGGAATATTGAGCTCACCGAACTGCGTGAAAAAGGCGTGGTGGTGGACGGGCTCGGTGTCGATGATGACGCCATCCATGTCAAAAATTACGGTCTTAATCATGCGGGGATTGGGGTTGGGTAGTAGTGGCTAGGTAGAGTGCGTTGGAAAACGTGTGTCATGCTGAACGCAGGGAAGCATCTCTACCGCACCGTTGGAATACAAACCAAACGGTGCGGTAGAGATGCTTCCCTGCGTTCAGCATGACACACGTTTTTCGACAAAGCGGATTAATCAGAAGCTTTGTCTTCCTCGCTTTTACCGTTCAACTGCTCCAATAAGTTATCGGCGCTGATGCTATCGACGGCTTCGGCGCGGCGGCGGCGGGGCTCGTACTCGGTATAGCACACGTACTTGCGCTTGAGCGTGGGCGGCGGCTTGGGGAAGGGGCCGTAGTCGTAATTCAGCTTTTTGTCTTGGTATACCTTCTCCATGAAGCGGCCGAAAATGGGCAGCGCCATGCGCCCGCCCTCGCCTTGCTGCGAGCGCAGGAAGTGGATGCTACGGTCTTCGCCGCCCACCCACACGCCCGAAACCAGGTCTTTGGTGAGGCCCATGTACCAGCCGTCGGAGTAATTGGAGGTGGTGCCGGTTTTGCCGCCAATCTGGTTGTCTTTGTGCCAGAGGTCGGGAAAATCCCAGAGCGCCTGCGAGGTACCACCGGTTTCTTCCATGCCGCCGCGCAGCATGTAGGTCATCAGCCAGGCCGTTTCGGGCGAGATGGCCCGCTTCTGCACCGGGTCGAACTGCTGCAACACGTTGCCGTGGCGGTCCTCGATGCGCGTGATGAGGCGCGGCGTGGAGCGGAAGCCGCTGTTCATAAAGGTCGAGTAGGCATCCACCATTTCGTACACGCTCACGTCGCCGCCCGAGCCCAGGCCGATGCTCGGCACCGACAGCAACGGGCTGGTAATGCCCACTTTATGCGCGTACTCCGCCACCTTGCCCCAGCCTACCTTCTCGGTGAGCTGGGCCGTAACCGAGTTCACCGAGCGCGCCATGGCGTGGCGCAGGGTCATGTTGATGCCGGTGTACTCGCGGGTAACGTTGGCGGGCTGCCACTCCATCGGCTTGCCGTCTTCGATGTAGTTGATGGTCACGCGCTGGTCGCGGATGCGGTCGCAGGGCGAGTAGCCGTTGTCGAGGGCCGTGAGGTAGACGAAGGGCTTGAAGGTAGAGCCGGCCTGCCGCTTGCCCTGCCGCACGTGGTCGTATTGGAAAAAGCGGTAGTCCAAGCCACCCACCCAGGCCTTTATGGAGCCCGTGTAGGGGTCCATCGTCATCATGCCAGCCTGCAAAAAGTGCTTGTAGTAGGCCAGCGAGTCGAGCGGCGACATTACCAGTGTGGTATCGTGGTCCTGCTTTTTCCAGGTGAAGACCTTCATCGGGCGCTTGGCGTTCAGGGCCGAATCGAGCTTAGCGGGCTGGCCTTTGTAGCGAGCAGCTAGCGTTTTATACGACTCGGTGCGCTTCATCTGGGTTTCGATGAAGTTCGGGATTTCGTTGCCGTCCTCGTCTACCCAGGGGTTTTGGCGCTGGTTGCGCCAGAAGTTATCGAAGGTCTGCTGGAGCGACTTCATACGCTGGTCTACAGCCTCTTCGGCGTGTTCCTGCATCCGCGAGTCGATGGTGGTGTACACCTTCAGGCCGTCGCGGTAGAGGTCGTAGCCGTGCTCGTCGCACCACTTGTTAGCTGCCTGGCTGATGGCGCCACGGAAGTAGGTATCGGGTCCATCGACGTGCTTTTCTATCTGATAATCAAGCGCGATGGGCGCGGCTTGCAGCGCCTTCACCTCGGCCGGCTTGAGGTAGCCGGCCTGGCCCAGGCGCTGGAGCACCACGTTGCGGCGGCGGGTAGCGGCCACGGGGTGAAACTTGGGGTTGAAGGCCGTAGGGTTGTTCAAGACCCCGATGAGCGTAGCCGCCTGCGTGGCCGTGAGGCTGTCGGGCGTGGTGCTAAAGAAGGTTTTGGCCGCCACCTTGATGCCGAAAGCGTTGGAGCCGTACTCCACCGTGTTGAGGTACATCCGCAGGATTTCCTCTTTGGTGTAGCGGCTTTCGAGCTCCACGGCCGTCATCCACTCCTTGGTTTTGGCCACTACCGTGCCCACGCCGGGCACGTGGCTGAGCCCCCCCTGGTTTTCGCCCCGCCGGATTTTGTACAAATTCTTGGCCAGCTGCTGGCTGATGGTGGAGCCCCCGCGCTTGCTACCCCGCAGCGTGAAGTAAACCGTCGAAAGCAGCGCCTGCGGGTCGATGCCCGAGTGCTCCTTAAAGCGCACATCCTCGGTGGCAATCAGCGCCCGGGTGAGCCAGGGCGACATTTGGTTGAGCGGCACCGGCGAGCGGTTTTCGCGGAAGTAGCGGCCCAGCAATACGCCATCGGCCGTATACACTTCGGATGCTTGCTCGACCTTGGGATTTTCTAATTCTTCAAGGCTCGGCGACTTGCCAAACAAGAACAGAAAATTACTTTTGACCAGCAGCGGATACGCCAGAAACAGGCCGACGCCGATAAAGAAGAGCGTCCAGGCCACGCGCACGAGGCGGCGGGTGCCCCGGCCGGGGCGCACGCCTTTGCGAGTAGCTGCGGCGGCTTTGGGGCGGTTGGGCGAGGGTGGGGTGGTTTCGTCGGCCATGAACGGCGGTTAGCGGAGCGGGGAGCGGCAAAGATACCTGCCAGCCCAACGCTATGCGGTTTTTAACAGTGCCCGCAGGTGGGCGCGCTCGCGGTAGCGGCGGTAGCCGATTTCGGCCAGCGCGGCCAGCGAGAAGACCAGCCCCAGGCGGTAGCTCCAGTTTACGTAGCGCAATTGTTGCAGCTTGGGCGCATCCACGGTGCGCAGGTACAGGGCCAGGCCCCACAGCTCATCAAGCAAAGTGAATACCCAGATAGACACGGCCGCGCGACGGCGCATATTACTTGTTACCAGCACCCACCGGAACATGTACAGCACCAGCCCCGGCAGCGTGGCCAGCACCAGCAGCGGCCGCTCAAGCAAAAAAGGGATGCCTAACAGCACGATAGTAGCCGTTTCCTTGGCCAGTTGAAGCGCGCCAATGCCGCGCCCCAGCGGCGAGAGCATTTTGGGCGACGGAATAGGATGGGCGTGCGCGTGCGGCATAGTACAAAAACCAGATGCGTGGGCAAGATAGTTGCCGCTTGGCTACTAGCAAATAGAGAATGGCGTTTGTCCTTGCGAGCGCAGCGAAGCAATAGCACCCGAACAGAACCCGAGCGGCGCGGCTCAACAGGTGTGATTGCTTCGTTGCGCTCGCAAGGGCAGCTACCTACTTACGCAAGCTTTTGCTTTAAAAATAACTCCCCAGCCAGCCGCTACGGTGCAGAAAAAACAACGGCCCGCCCAGCAGCACCGCCAGCCAGCCCACCAGCACCACGCCCGCGCCGCTCAAAAACACCGCCGTAGCCAGCACGCGCACCCAGCCCGGCCCCGCGTAGGCGCGCAGCCCACGCCAGGCCCACCGCGCCGCCTGCGGCAGCAGCGCCAGCACCAGCAGCCACAGCAGCACCAATAAAACCACGGCCGCCGCCGGCGTGTGCGGCCACACCTCAGCCAGAAAAACCAGGTTGAGCACGCCCACGGCCAGGCCCGCCAGCGTCAGCCCGAGACGCAGGCCCAGCGGCGGCAACGTGCCGGCGAACAGCAGCCTACGCATAGTATTGATAATAAAGGCCGCGCGCTTTCTCCGCCACCCAGATAAGGCCCGCGCCCAGCGTGTAGGCCAGCATATCGACCCACTCAAAATGATTGCCGAGCACGATGGCCGCCACCCGCGAGTGCGCCAGCCCCAGGTGCTGCAGCAAGTGCACGTACTGCAAGGCCTCGATGACATACGCCATGAGCAACACGCCCAGCACCGTGGGGCCGACGGGCAGCGGGGCCACGCTTTTGGCCAGGCAATAGAGGAAAACGACGGCCAGCAAATCGCCCACGTAGGGCCGGATAATGCGGTCGTGCAGAAAAGCGGCGATAAAAACCTCGATGCAAAAGAGGCAACTGGCGCCGTAGAGCCAGTGTTTTTGCAGTTTAACCACGGGTTGCGAAAGGCGCGGGGCTTGGCCCCGGCCGTGCGGCTGGTGCGCCAATTGAAAGTGTTGCATAATGATTAGCAAGTAGATAGTTCTTTATTTGCGCTAAGGCAAGCGCTGCCCCTACCGTGCCACCCGCAGGCTGGGATTGGGCCACTGCCACGCGCCGGCCGGCTCGGCAGCGGCCACCGGCTGCCCGCCGCGTGCTACGAGCGGCGCGGTGCCCCGCTGCATTGCTTCCACGCGGGCGTACTCGGTGGCGATGGCCGCGCAGAAGCTGCCGAGGCCGAAGCCGCCAGCGCGCAGCGGGCGGCGGTAGCTGACGTACACCGTGAGGGCGGTGCCGGCCATCAGCCCGCGGTAGAACTGCCGCCAAAACAAGGCGCTCAGCCAGTTGCGCGGGGGCGAGAGCTGGCGCACGGCCAGGCAATGGTAGACGAGGTGCATCTCTTCATCGAGTAAAATGCGGCGGCAAATCTGCTGCAAGAGGCCCGAAAACGTGGCATTGAACAGGGCTTTATAATAGACCGTGGCCACGACCTCGGCCGTGAGGATGACGCGCACCATGTGCACCAGCCCCAGCGGGCGCCCCAGCCCCCGAAATACTTCGTGCAGCCAGTGGGTTTTGAGGCGCGGGATGCCTTGGCGGTCCATAAACTGGCCCAGCATGTCGGCGTGGCCTGCTTCTTCCTGAATGAAGAGGCGCATGGCAGCCGCGTAGTCGGCATCGCCGAGCTGGTCGGCCAGGGCCAGCAGGTGGTCGCCGCCGGTGCCCTCGCCGCGCTGGAAGGTCTGGAGCGAGGCGCTGATGGCGCGTTTTTGGGATAATGAAAGCTGGTGTGGGTCGTCCCAGGCGAGGTCGGCGAAGCGAGCGTGGTTGGCCTGGAAATAGGTTTTTACGTCGGCGAAAGTCATGGTTACAGACTGGTTTTAGTTATATCAAGCAGTTGGCCAGAATCCTACCAACCATATAGTTATTGCTGCCCCGCTTGTCAAAACGAAGGCGATTATCAGCAGCACGTGTAGCAGTAGCCACCATTGCCAGCCGAGCATTATCAGCCAGGAATAGGCTGCTAGCTCAAGCAGTGCTCGTCCTTTTGGCACTGCTCGCCACCAGAGGAGCACCTGCATCGCCAAGCTGGCTACGATATTGAGTGGGTTATTCCCATTCGATTCACTCGCTACTCGGATTATTGCCCACCCACCCACGCAAGCCACCGTCCAGCAGACACTGCCCAGCAGCCACTGCCCTACCGTGCACGGCTTCGCGAAGGGATTGTGCATATTTTTCTTAGCTCAGAAAGACAGCACAGCCAACTAAATGGCTGAATAAGAGTTTGAAAGGCATTTAGCCTAAAATGCCGCCATTGCTGCCCACCAAGAGGGCCAGGAACAGCAGCGCCAGGCAAGCCAGCTGAAACAGCAGGAGCAGCAGCGTCCAGCCGGCGCTGACGAGGCCGAGCCATACGGGCTCGGTGTGGGCGGCTACCGTGTCCCAGGTGCTGAGCACGGCTTTGTACCAGATTAGCAAGTGAGTGGCGGCGGCCGTGCCGACTAGCAGCCATTGCACCCAGGTTTCGCTGGGGTCAAGGAGCTTGGTGAGGGCAGTGTTGGCTAGCAGCCAGCCGGCTACGCCGGCCAGGGTCCAGCCCATGCTGTGGAGCAGCCATTGGGCGGGCGTGAGGGGCTTTTTGAGCGGGGCGGCGGGTAGGGTTAGTTGTTGCATAGTTTTTTTATAAGCGAGCGATTAATAAGAGCTTAGCGGCCGTGTAACCCCACCCCCGGCCCCTCCCCTCCGGGATGGGGGAGCCGACCGCAAGCGGACGTGAGCGAACGTTATTCAGTCGTCCGGCTCCCCTCTCCCGGAGGGGAGGGGCCGGGGGTGGGGTCACCCATTATTGCAGCACCGGCAGCGGCAACAACATCTCCGGGCTACCGGCCGGCGCGGGCACCGCCCCTACCCCACCGCGCGGCTCAGTGCCGCTCACTTTGCTCAGGATGGCTTCGAGCAGGGGGCGCATGGCGTCGAGGTGGCGGAACTTGATGACGAAGTTCCAGAGCGGCTCAAATTTTTTCCAGCCGCCGGCGTAGGCGAAATGCTTGAGCTGGTGGCGCAGGGTGTCGTGGACCAGGCTGGCCTTCGTGATGTTACCCCAGCTGTAGAAATCCCGGTAGGCTTGGTCATAGCCGTTTTTGAGCTGGCGGGCGGTGAGGTGCGG
>JAKONR010000379.1 GCA_022701825.1 Hymenobacteraceae bacterium
CACCTCCAGCAAGCCCAGACGCAGCGGCCCAACATCCTGCTGCTGTCGGACGCCTACAAGTACTCGCACGCCAAGTTCTACGAGCCGGGCACCACGCGCATCTACTCGTACCTGGAGTCGCGCGGGCACCGCGACAAGACGTTTGAAGCGACGGTAGTGGCTGGCTATCAGTATTTATTGAAGAAATACCTGAGCGGCCCGCTCTTCACGCAGGAGGAACTGGACTACGCCGCCGACCACCTGAAAGGCGTATTCGGGCGCGATGACGTGTTCGACAAAGCCCGTTTTCAGCAGTGGCTCGATGAGTACGACGCCGTGGCCCCGGTGCGCATCCGGGCGGTGCCGGAGGGCACAGTAGTGGGTACCCGCAACGTGCTGATGACCATTGAGAACATCGACGACCGCTATTTCTGGCTGCCCAACTTCTTGGAAACGTTGCTCTTGCAGGTGTGGTACCCCATCACGGTGGCCACGCTGTCGCGGGAGGTGAAGAAGGTGGTGCGCCACTACTTCGACTTGACTTCGGACGCTAAGAATATTGATTTTCAGCTTAATGACTTCGGCTTTCGGGGCGTGTCGAGCGTCGAGTCGGCCCAGATTGGCGGCATGGCTCACCTCATCAGCTGGCTGGGTTCTGATAATACCACGGCCGCCGAAATGATACGGCGCTACTACAACACCAGCGAGGTTTTTGCCAAGTCCATCCCCGCCACCGAGCACAGTATTATGACGCAAGGCGGTGAAAATGGGGAGTTTGACGTGATAAAGCGCGTGCTGCGCACCTACCCCACGGGGCCGGTGGCCTGCGTCTGCGACTCGTTTAACATCCTGCGCGCCGTGCGCTACATCGGCACCGAGCTCAAGGCCGACGTGCTGGCTCGCCAAGGTACGCTCGTCATTCGCCCCGACAGCGGCGACATCATCAAAACGCTCGAAGCCATCTTCGATATTCTCTTCGAATGCTTCGGCTACACGCTCAGTAGCAAAGGCTATAAGGTGCTGCCGCCGCAGGTGCGCGTCATCCAGGGCGATGGCGTCAACTACGATTCCATCAAGCAGATGTACGAGGTGCTGGCCGCCCGCGGCATCGCCGCCGAAAACCTGCTGCTCGGCATGGGTGGCCGCCTGCTGCAAGCCGGCATCGACCGCGATACGTTCAACTTCGCCTTCAAAGCCAGCTACACCGAAGTGGGCGGCGAGCGCCGTGACGTAGTGAAATCGCCCACTGAGCTGGACGCTAACGGCAACGCCCAAAAGTCGACTAAACAGTCTAAAAAGGGCCGTTTGAAACTGGTGAAAATGGCCGACGGCTACCGTACTTTGACGTCGGGCGATGCGGGCTTTGCCGAGGCGCAGGACGAGTTGGTGATGGTGTACGAATGGGGTGAAATGGTGCGCGAGAGCACGTTTGAGGAAGTGCGGGAACGGGCCAAGTTGTAGTGGTGTAGCGTAAGCTTTAGCTTGCGAGCGAGCGCAGCGAGCAGCGGCGTCAGGCTGCGTATTCTAACGTAGATGTTCGCTGCGCTCACTCGCAAGCTAAAGCTTACGCTACATTTGCCCCATGCTCACCGCCCCGCCCGAAACCAACCCGCTCGCGCTTTTGCGCCAGCACTGGGGGCACCAGCAGTTCCGGCCGGGGCAGGAGGAAATCATCAACGCGGTGCTGGCCGGGCGCGACGCGCTGGCCCTGCTACCCACCGGCGGCGGCAAAAGCATCTGCTTCCAGGTACCGGCGCTGGCGCGGCCGGGCATCTGCCTCGTGGTGTCGCCGCTTATCGCGCTCATGCGCGACCAGGTCGAAAACCTGCGCAAGCGCGGCCTGAAAGCCGAGGCCGTGTACGCGGGTATGAGCCACCAGGAAATCGACCAGACGCTCGATAACTGCGTTTATAGCAAGGAGATAAAGTTTCTGTACGTGTCGCCCGAGCGGTTGCTCACCGACCTGTTTCGGGCGCGGCTGGCGCGCATGAACGTGGGCCTGCTGGCCATTGATGAGGCGCACTGCCTCTCGCAGTGGGGCTACGATTTCCGGCCCCCGTACCTACGCATTGCCGAGCTGCGGGCGCTGCTGCCGGCCACCGTGCCGTGCATCGCGCTCACGGCCACGGCCACCGGGCAGGTGCGGCAGGATATCGTAGAGAAACTTAACTTCCGGCCCGGCTACGGCATTTTCACCCAGAGCTTTGCCCGGCCCAAGCTCTCGTATTCCGTCCTGCCAACCGAGGACAAGCTGCGCCGCCTGCTCGAAGTGCTGCGCGGTATCGGCCCTAGCAAAACCGGTATCGTGTACGCCCGCACCCGCCGCCAGGCCGAAGACACCGCCGCGTGGCTGGTGCAGCAAAAGCTGCCCGCCGCCGCCTACCACGCCGGCCTGCCCGCCGAGCAGCGCACCCGCGAGCAGCAAGCCTGGCTCGCCGACAAAACGCGCATCATCGTGGCGACCAATGCCTTCGGCATGGGCATCGACAAGCCCGACGTGCGCGCCGTCATTCACCTCGACGCGCCGGCCACCCTCGAAGCCTACTACCAGGAGGCCGGCCGCGCCGGGCGCGATGGTCTCTACGCCTTTGCCGTGCTGCTCAGCGGCCCGGCTGATGCCGACGGTTTGCGTAGGCAAGCTCAGCTAGCCCACCCGCCGCCCGACGTGGTGCGCCGGGTGTACCAGGCGCTGGCCAACTACTCGCGCACGGCCGTGGGCGGCGGCGAACTGGTGGCGTTCGACTTCGACCTCGGCCTCTTCGCCGAAACTTACCGCCTCAAGGCCGTCGATGCCCACCACGCGCTCAAGATGCTGGAGCAGCAAGGCTTCGTGCAGGTGACGGAGGCCGTGAACCAGCCGGCCCGCGTGCAGCTCATTAGTAATCAACAGGATTTGTACCACTTTCAGGTGGCCAACGCCCAGCACGACCTGTTGATAAAAGCCCTGCTGCGCCTATACGGCGGCGAGCTGTTCGTGGGCTTTCAGGCCATCTCGGAGAGTGCCCTGAGCCGGCACCTGCGCCAAAGCACCACCGACGTGGTGCGCCAGCTGCGCTACCTGCACACGGCCGGCGTGCTGCACTACCAGCCCCGGCGCGAGCTGCCGCAGGCCCTGTTCACCACGCCCCGCTACGACGCGCCCCAACTGCCCCTCGATGAGCGCCGCCTAAAAGCCGCCCGCCAGCTTACCGAGCAGCAAACCACCGCCGTAATTGAATACGCCGCCAGCACCACGCGCTGCCGCCAGCAGCTGCTCCTCGACTACTTCGCCGAGCCCGATGCGCCGGCCTGCGGCGTGTGCGACGTGTGCCTGGCCCGCAAAAAAGCCCGGCAAGCGCCCGTAGACGCTGCCGGGCTGCAAGCCGGGTTGCTGGAGTTGGTACGGGCCGCGCCGCTGTCGCCCCGCGAGGTAGTAGCGCGCTACGCGGGTACCGAGGCGGCTACCGTAACGGCGGCCTTGCGGGAGTTGGTGGAGTTGGGGAAAGTAGCCTATGCGCCCGACGGGCGGCTGCGGGCGGCGTAAATTCAGCGTAGCGTAAGCTGTAGCTTGCGCGTGAGCGCCGCGAACAGCGGCGTCAGCCTACGTTGGCAAGCGTGGCTGCTCGCGGCGCTCGCTCGCAAGCTACAGCTTACGCTACGCTGAATTTACGCACCCTGATACGCCAGCATGCCGCCTTCCAGATTGCGCACGTTGGTAAAGCCCTGCTGGGTCAGAAATGCCTTGGCGGCCGACGAGCGGGCGCCACTTTTACACTGCACGATAACTTCCTGGTCTTTCAATTCCTCCAGCTTATCGAGCTGCTGCGGCAGGCTGCCAAGCGGAATATTGCGGCTGCCGGGAATGCGGCTTTCCTCCGCTTCCCAGGGCTCGCGCACGTCGATGATGGTGGGGGTTTCGCCAGCTTGCAGGCGTTGTTTGAGGTCGGGGGCGGTAATGTCGGCCATGTACGAAAGGGAGGGTTAAACGGTAAAATCGGTGGGAGGAAGGTTTTCTAAGTCCTGCAAATCCTGGGGCCGCCCGGTGGCGGCCTTGGCTTTGCGCAAAGCCCTTAGGTTGATATAGGGGACGGGCACGCCGGCCATTTCTACCACCAGCGCGTCGGCGGCGCACTCTTCAAAAGTGACGCCTAAAAGCTGCGTCATCAAGTCAATCCACACCTCTCCTTTGCTGAAAGACAGAAAGTTGGGAGTCGTGGTAAAATCAGCTTCCTCAAACTCGCCCTTGACGAAGCCATAGCCAACCAGTGCCCGCACCACGCGAGTCGCGTTTTCGGCCGTGGGTTGCACCAGGAGGTCGATGTCGCCGGTGGTGCGCGGGAAGCCGTGCGCGATTACCGCGTAGCCGCCAACCACCACGTACTCAACGCGCTCGGCGTGGAACCGGCGTAGCAGATTTAAATACTCGCTCTCCATAAGTCAGGGCCGGGTTGGCGGGGTTGGCGGGATTGGCGGCGTACAGCTGCCGCGCCTGGGCCATGAGCTGCGCGGCGGCAGCCAGGCGCTCCTGCGGCGTCTTCGCCCACCAGTACCGCCGCTGGGCCTCGTCAATAACAGCTTTGTTTTGTGATTTGATGACGAGCATTTTACGAGGCAGCAATAGTTATTCCAGTACCAGCCGGCGCGTGGCCGTGCTGCCATCGGGCAGCGCCAGCTGCACCAGGTACACGCCGCCCGGCAGGCGGGCGGGGAGGCGTAGGGTGGTTTGGCCGGCCTCGGCGGCGGGCTGCTGCCACACCGGCCGCCCCAGCACGTCGAGCAGCGCAGCCTGGCGGAAAGCGGGACCTTCGACCAGCACGGCCGTGCCGGCCGGCGCGGGGTTGGGGTAGAGGGCAAAAGCCGCCGAAATGGCCTGCTGGCCGCGGGTGGCCAGGTAGGTCTGGGCCATCGCGGGGCGCAGCAGGGGTGCGCCGGGGGTAGACAGCGTTACGGGCCGCCAGGGGTCGTTGGCCGCGCCTAGCGTATTAGAAAACAGCGTGTTGGTCGGCAGTTGGTTGTTCAGGTCGAGGCCGTAGTTTAGAAACAAGCCATTAGAAGCCTGCCCGTAGCCCACGTAAAATCGGCCCGAAACGGCCACCGGCGGATTAAACTTGATTTCCTGAAAAGCCGGGCCGGCGGTGGCGGAGTTGGTGAGCGTGCCGGTGGCCGTGGCCAGCGGCGTGTTGGCGGGCTTGCCGTTGTTGTCGGCCCACACGGCCACCGTGATGGGGCGGGGCTGGTTGTTTTCGCCGCCGTTGGCGGTGGTGGTATTATTGAAAATCGGCACTACGCGCAGCGCCTTCACGAAATCGGGCTGGTTGGCGGTGAAAGCCAGGGCCACGTAGCTGAACGGGTTGGTGTTGCTGGCCGCCAGCCCCACGATAAATTCAGGCGTACCGTCATCATAGGCGTAGTAGTCAGCTAATTCCACGTCGCGGCGCAGCGTGTCGTTGGGCAGCGTCAGCGGGTTGGTTTCGTTGGTTTGCAAGGCCAGCTGGTAGCGCAGGCGCTTGGTAGCGGCGCTGTTAGGCAGCGGCGCGGTGGCCGCGCTGCCCGTCACGACCTCCTGCCGGGCGGCCGCCACGATGGGGCGCCCGCCCGTGAGCCAGCTCGCGTTGAACCCACTGCCGCCCAGGTCGCGCACCGTGCCCTGCCAGCTGATGGGCGTGGGCGTCTGGCCGGTGTTGGTGAGGCTGTTAATGGTGGCCGTCAACGACGAGTTGAGCGGTGGCGTAGTGGCGGCATTGTACTGCCACACTGGCAGCGAGGTGTAGGGGGCAAGCGGGCTGCTCAGCCCCCGGCTGGTGGCAATGTCCTGAAAGGTCGTATCATTGGCTGCCCGGTTGCTGTTGAGGTAGATGTAGTCCAACCCAAAAACGTCGGTGTTCTGGGTGCGGCTGCCGCTGGCCCGGAAGCGAAACCGGAAGGCACTGTGCAGGTAGGCCGAGCTCAGGGTGAAAATCTGCTGCCGGAACTTGGTGCTGCTGCCCCGGCTGGTGTAGGTCCAGGCCGACTGCCAGCTGCCCGAGTTATCGAGCAATTCCAGCGTCAGGTTGGTGGGCGAGCTGTTGGCATTATTAGTGGGCGCGCCCACCACGCCGCCCGCCTGCCAGGCAAAGCTGAGGCGCACGTTGCTCGCGGCCGTAAGGCCCGATAAGTCAATGGCTTGCGAAGTGAGCGTATCTATCTGCCCATACGATACGGGCTGATTAGCCACGTAGGGCAGGCCATTGGCGCGCAGGCCGTCGAGCGTAGCCGTGCCCCGGGTGAGGGGCTCCACGGCCAGCCGGTTGCTCACGTAGGCCCCGCCGCCCGCGTAGTGAATAATATTGCCCAGATAAGGGTAGCTCGTGGTGGCCGCCTGCCAGCGCGTGGCGTTGGGTGCGCCTTCCAGCGGCGAGGTAAAGTCCTCGAAGAAAGGCAGGGCCAATGCCGTAGGGCGCTGGGCCGGGTTTTGGTCGGGCGCTACGCGCGCCGCCCGCGTCGGGTCGGCGGGCAGCGGGCCGGTAATAAGCTGCGCCGCCGCCGCGAAGGGCAGCAGCGCCGGCAGGGCAAGCAAGTGGAGCAGTAGTTTCATACGTTGGCTGTTAGCTGAAAGCTACTGGCCGGTAGCTTTCTGAGTAGAATAAGCTGACAACGAAAAAAGTTGGCCAACAGCTATTAGCTAGCGGCTAACAGCCCAAGATTATTCGGCTATCCACAGGTCCATGAGCTGGCCCGTGCGGATAGTGGCGCCCGGCGCGGGCACCGGGCGCTGGCGCACCACCGTGCCCGGCGTCTGGCCTTCCTCCGCGGCTTGCTTGAATACCTCGCCCACTTGCAGGCCCTGGCCGGCGAGCAAGGTACGGGCTTCATCCTCCGGCATATTTACGAGCGTTGGAATCGGAAATTCCTGGTTGCCCTGGCCGTCGCCCACTACCAAATCTACCTTGGTGCCCTTGGCGATGGGCGCGCCGGGTGCGATGTCCTGGCCGTTTACCTGCTGCTTGAGTACCATGTTCTGAGCCAGGTCGGGCACCAGCTTTATCTGGCCGATTTCGAGGTCGTAGCTCTTCAAAATCAACTGCGCCACCTTGGCCGAGCCCTCCGTGAGCTTGGGCATTTTGATAACCGGCGGGCGGCTCATGGCCACCGAAATGTAGATTTTGCGGTCTTCCTTCACCTTCTCGCCGGGCGCGGGCTCCTGGGTCAGCACCGTGAGCGGGCGCGTGCCAGCCGAGTAGCTGCTGTCGTCGACGAAGTAGGCCAGGTTGCGCTGGTCGAGGTAGCTTTCCAGCTCGGCCAGGTTCATGCCCGTTATTTTGGGCACCACGATGGTTTCGCCGTGGTGGGTGGTCAGGGGCAGGTACACGTAGAAAAAGCCCAGCACCAGCCCCGCCGCCAGCAACCCAATGACCAGCAGGTGTTTGAAAACGTCGAACCAGGTATCCGATTTAAAAAAAGACAT
>JAKONR010000406.1 GCA_022701825.1 Hymenobacteraceae bacterium
TAGGCCGGGCCCGTCAATCCAGGCAGCCAGGTCTAGGCGCTCGGCCAGGCCGGGTTCGGGGGCAAGTAGCTGCCCGGTCAGGTAGGCGATGAACGTATCGGTGTTCATACTTTGAAAACTGAACCGGGCGAAATACTCCTTGATAAAAACATCGAGCCGGGGGCGCCCTACCAGGCGCTCCAGCGTCAGCAGTAGCAGGCAGCCCTTCTCGTAAGCGATGTCGTTGAGGCCTTCGTCGGGGTCACGGCCGGCCAAATGCAGCCGCAGGTGCGTAGCCGGGCTTTTTTCGCCTAGTTCTACAATTGTTTCGCGCAGGTCAGCCTCGCCCAGCACTTGCAGCATGTCCGCGTAACTACTTCCATACAAGCGCTCCATGATGCGGCGCTCGAAGTACACCGTAAAGCCTTCGTTGAGCCAGAAGTCGTTCCAGGTTGCATTTGTAACCAGGTTGCCGCTCCATGAGTGGGCCAGTTCGTGCGCTACTAAACTAGTCAGGCTCCGGTCACCCGCCAGAATTGTGGGTGTCACAAAAGTTAAGAAGTGGTTCTCCATACCACCAAATGGAAATGACGCGGGTAACACAAGTAAATCATAGCGTCCCCATTGATAATTTCCATACAATTGTTCAGCAGTGGCTACCATTTGTTCGAGGTCGGCAAACTCGTAGCTTGCCTGCGGCAAGGTGGCCGGCTCGGCATAGATGCCGGTGCGCCCGCTCAGCGGCGCGAAGTCGAGCCGGCCCACGGCCAGCGCCAGCAGGTAGGCCGGGATGGGCTGCGCCATCCAAAACTGGTAGCGGCCGTCGGGCGCAGTGGCCTGCGGATTCTCGGCGCTCATCAAGGCTAGCAGTTGGCCGCGCTCCGGGCCTAGCACTTCCACTGCGGCCTCATAGGTGAAGCGGATGCCCGGCGAATCCTGGCACGGCAGCCAGGTGCGCGCCAGAATGGCCTGCGACTGGGTAAACAAAAACGGGTGCGCGCCGGCCGTCTGGGTCGGGCTTAGCCACTGCAAGGCCGCCGCCTCGGGCACCGTGCGGTAGGCGATGCACACGGCCGCCGCACCCGCCGGCACCTCGATGCGGAGTGCCTGCCCCAGCACCGGGTCAGGAGCATCCAGACGGTACTCAGCGGCTGGACCAGCTGCCGTTTCCCCGACGCTAATGCGTTCGATGCGCAGGCCGCGGGTGTCCAAAATAAGCTCGGCAGTTTGGGCAGGAGTGGAGTCCACCGGGGCTTCGGCCAGCAGCCAGGTGGCGGTGCCAGCCAGCGTACGCTGGGCAAAATCGACGGCCAAATGCAGGCGCAAATGCCGCACGCGCAGTGTGCCCTGGCTGGCGTAGCTGTGCGGGTCGGAGGCGAGTGCGAGAGTAGAAAATGCCGGGCTGGCGAATGGCACGGGAGGTATCATGGCTTAGAAAAAAAGAGGAAAGCAACTGGGGCTTCTACGTTGGCCTGGCACCTGCGGGGGCAGCTATAGCCACCTCGTGCCCGGCGGAAAAGCCCTTCGCCCTAGACATTTTCAGAAGTTAGTCAAGGTCTGAGAACGCTGGCTACAGCGACCTTTTGGCCTGCTTCATCGCTCGCTTCAAGCTGCCTGGCACATGGCCAGGTCTGGCCTGCCGCCGCTCAAACCTGCCACTATTACTAGCCCAAAAGCGCGTCGCCTGGCTGGTATTCTCCTTTGCTAATCCAGCCGAGGCGGCCAGTCGGTGAAGTCAAAAACGCCTCTTTTTAGGCTCTATCTAAGGTAGCATCTTTTAATAACGGCTGACCAGCCTACGCTTAAACCCAACAGTCAGAGTGGAAATTAATCCAACTTTAGTTGCCGCGCTGCCGACAATTTTCGCGTCTGGCGCGTACTTTGCAAGCTGGCTTGCTCGCTTATAGGCAACCCGCCAACCGACCGCTCAGTAAACGCTACCATTCAGTGTTTGCTCATGATGAGCAAGCGAGTTGGTTTTTTTTCTTTTTTCAATGCCTTTCAAGCTTCGCTTTCATTTTTTAGTACTTGCTTTCTGGCTGGGCGTGCTCAGCTTGCCGGCCTTGCTGGCCTCGTGCGGCGGCAATGGCGACCAGACCGGCGCAGCCACCTCGGGCGAGATAAAGCAGTCCATCGCCACGGCCGGGCCCACCCCACGCCTCGACAGCATGTATGTCATTCGGGCCATGCGTGCCAATGCGGTTTACAAGGCGCAGGAACGCTGGGCACGCAAATTTTACCGTGAGCGCGACTTCCGCCTGGGCTGGTTTAAGGACCACCAACTCGTGCCCCAGGCCGAAACCATGCTCGGCGTAATTGCTAAAGCAAAGGATGATGGCCTGGACCCTAAAAAATACCAGGACAGCGAGTTACCAAAGCTACTGGCGGCATTCAAAACCGCCCAGGATACGGCGCGCCGTAACCAATTGGAACGCCAGATTGATGTGGCGCTGTCGGGCACCTATTTCAGTTGGGCATCGGATTACTACCGCGGCGTAGCCAACCCGCGCGATACCAAGAACGATGCCTGGAAGGTAAAGCGCAATAAAATCAAGCTCGACCGGGCGCTGCTCACCATTCTGCGCGAGCGCGAAAGCACCTACCCATATTACGATTTTGCCCCGCTGCACCCCGAGTACGACAACCTCAAAAAAGCGCTGGCCCTGCTGCGCGCCCGCCAGGCAGCCGGCGGCTGGCCCACCCTGCCCACCACTACGGCCCTGAAACCCGGCCAAGCATCGCCGGTAGTGGGCCTGCTACGCCAGCGCCTGCTCGGCAACGAAACGGCCGGGCCGGCTGCCCCGGCCACCACGCCCGGCCAGGCCCTGCCAGTCGTCAACAAAGAGCCAGCGCCGACCACGGCCGAGGTCTACGGCCCCGAGCTGGTAGCGGCCGTCAAAGGCTTTCAGCAAGACGCGGGCCTGCCGCCCACGGGCATTGTGAGCGGCGAAACGCTGCGCCAGCTCAACGTGCCACTGGGCACCCGCATCAACCAGGTTATTCTGAACATGGAACGCTGGCGCTGGCTGCCCAAAAAGTTCGAGCCCGACTACCTACTGGTCAACATTCCTGAGTACCGCCTCTACGTGTACGAAGGCGGCAAGCAGGCCCTGACCATGCGCGTTATTGTGGGCAAAACGCTCAACGCGACGCCCGTGTTTTCCGACAAGCTGGAGTACGTGGTGCTCTCACCCTACTGGAACGTGCCGTTCAGCATTATCGACAAGGAAATGCGCCCCCGGCTGGTATCTAACCCGCAGGGCACCCTCGACCGCCTCGACATGGAAGTGGTGAAAGGTTACGGCCGCAAAGCCAAGGTTATCGACCCCACTACCGTAGACTGGGCCAACGTGACGCCCGCCACTTTCAAGTACACGCTGCGCCGCCGGCCCGGCCCCAAAAACGACCTGGGCAAAGTGAAATTCATTTTCCCTAACTCCAACGACATCTACCTCCACGACACGCCCCACGACGAATTATTTTCCCAAACGGCTCGCAATTTCAGCCACGGCTGCGTGCGTGTAGAGAAGCCCGTGGAACTGGCTACTTACCTGCTGCGCAACTACCCGCAGTGGGACCAAACGGCCATTCAGGACACCATCGCGCAACGCCGCGAGAAGTACATTACGCTCAAGGAAAAGCTGCCCGTATACTTGGTTTATCTCACGGCCTGGGCCGATGCCAACGGGCACGTGCACTTCCGCAACGACATTTATGGGCACGACAAGTCGCTCGCCAAAGAGTATTTCGGCTAAGCCAAAAAGGGCTCGGTAGCCGCCGTTGCGCTGCCGGGTCTACCGGTTCCTTATCCTATAGCTGTCTAGCCTGGGGCTCGCCGTCTGTTAACGCAGGCAGCGAGCCCCAGGCTTTTTTTGAGGCTATGCAGTGGGTTGCTAATGGAGTCATAAAGTACTTGATAAGTAGCCTTAATACCTAAAATGCTTAAAACAATCAAAGTCGTTTACAAACCTAACAAAGTATAAAAAAGCGGATTATTTGACCTTACTACTAACTCGCACAAATGTATTCACACTACCCTGGTCTTAATCTGCCACAAATGTTTGATGTAGATAATTAACCCTGTTTTACATTTATTAAATATTGATACATTATTAAATTAGCGGCTTCGTTAAAAAACATTATGTACATTTGTTAAGCTATTGATTAGTTATGGTAAACCGCATTCGTGAGCTGCTAGACGCTCGGCAGCTTAGTCCCACTCAATTTGCTGACCTTATCGGGGTAGGCCGTCCGGTCATGAGCCATATTCTCAGCGAGCGCAATAAGCCGAGCCTGGAGGTAGTGCAAAAGATTCTCGATGCGTTTCCTGATGTATCGCTCGCTTGGCTAATGAAGGGCACCGGCCCAATGCAGGCAGAGGCTGCGCCAGCCACTCCGGCCCCGGCGGTAGCGCAAACAGCCATTCCGCCCGCTATTACGGCTCCACCGCCCGCCGCGCCCGTCCGCAGCGAAGCCGTAGCGCCCCCAGCTGCAACACCTTTCAGCGCACCGTTGTCCGCAACAACGCCGCGCCAGCCGCAGCCTACCTCACCCCAAGCACAAGCCTTTAGCTCCGCTAATTCGGTTCCATCGGCCGGGAGAGCTACGTCGGCACCGCGCCCCCTGCCGCCTAGGTTCCAGCCAGTCAGGGCTACAACCGCAGCCGCGCCAGCCACCACGGCAGCCGAGCTTACCATGGCGACCACGGAGTCGGTAGCGGCAGCTCCGGCAGTGCCCCCCACCCTGCCGCCCCCGGCAATCTTGGTCCCGGAAGCTATTCCGGCCGTGGCTTTGGGGGCAGTCCCCTCACCTACCCCTCAGCCCGCAGCCGTTGCTCACGCTAGTTCGGCTACGTCTGCGGCGGAGGCACCGGCGTATCTGCCGATGCCTCCGCCGCCAGTAGCACCGGCAGCAAGCCAGATAGCGCCGACAGTTCCAGCGCCGGCCAGCATACCACCAGTGGTAGAAGTACCCATGACCGCAGCTGCCGCTAGTGCGGCGATTCCAGTAGCCACCCCCAACCCAGCAGCGGCTCTTTCTTTTCTGGGCGAGCCGGGCAAGGCCATTCGCCGCATTGTTATTTTTTATCGCGATGGCTCGTTCAGCGATTACGTACCCGAAGGCTTCTAAACCCGCGCCAGGCCGCCTACCTGCGTAGGAGCCCTAGTTGCACCAGTGCACATCTCACGCCCGATACCAAGAAGTTGGTGTACTGTTTTTACCAGTTCGCTTACTGGCCAGAGCGGTGCACCAGCTCCTTTTTTCATTGCTAGCTCAGCTATTAGCAAACATGGGTGTTTACAAATCTAGTCGTTCCAAAAGAGTTATTGCACCGGCCAGCCAAGCCAAAATCAATACTGCAATAAATCATCCCAACTGCTAGCACCATTGGCTGATACCGCCAGTATTAGCTACTAATCAGTTGCCTCAAGGCTAACTGCCTTGTTCGCCGGCTTGCTACGAGTAGTACCATTTTAGCCAGAGTACAAAACACCTTTAGTATGCTAGCTGGTGAGTAAATACCCCTCGCAACGCTACTGGCTATTTCTTAGCAAGCGATTGTATTTTTATCAAAATAATACTGTGCGCGCTTAACGCCTTAATTCAATTTATATCATACTTTTTATCCAACCATAAGTAACAAATAATCAATACTTTGTATCGCCACAACCAGAATTGGATAGAAGATAAAAAACGCGTTTTTCAAACAACCTCTGGTATTTTTTTAATCCAAGTAAAATGCCAGGTGTCACGACTACTGTTTGCGCTTATCAGCCTCGAGTTGCTGTTAAAAAATCCGTCATAATACGCTCTTCTATAAGGCCTATTTTTTGACTGCCAACGCTGTTCGCAGTCACGGGTTCGCAGCAGGTTTCCGGGGCTAATGTAACTGCCAATTTCTTAGCTAACCAAACTGGCACGTGGCCGGTACTTTGTACTGGCTCTTAAAGCAGCCTTTGAGTAGGTAGCCCGTCGGGCCAAGGGCTGGTTTTGCGGGCGGCGAGAGTAGGCTTGGGAAGACTCACGGGCACCCGACGACTACCGCAGGCAAGGTTTGCGCGCAGAAATTCGGTGGCTCGGGTAAGCCAGTTTTGGCGGCTGCGGCTTACCTTCGCGGCATGAAACGTCTGCGCACTTACTCCTTGCTGCTGGCCGCCAGCGCGGCCCTGTTCCTCACCGCTGCCTGCTCGGTTGCCCCCGATGCGGAGAAAGACCCCAGCGCCGACGCCGCCTATAAGCGCGCGCACCGCGCCGAGGGTTACCGCGAAGCCCAGCGCAGCAACGTCAACTACTAACCTGCGAAGGCCTCGGCCCAGCCAGTGCTACCCTCCCTAAAACGCCAAGCCCCGACTACCTGATGGTAGCCGGGGCTTGGCGTTTTTAGTTAAATCAGAAAGGCGCTAAGCCAGCACGCTTTCGGCGGCGGGAGCGACCTCCGGCTCGAAGGCGGGTAGTGGCAGGGCGGCCAGCAGGCGCTGCTCGAGCAAGTCGGCCCAGGTGCGCAGGTACAGCACTACGTCGTCGCGCTGGTTGTGGCGCAGGGCGTTGCGGCGCTCGAAGGGAATGGCGGCCCGCACGGTGTGGTCGTCGAGCTTTTCGAGGGCCGTGAGGTCTTCGCGGGAAAAGCCCAGCGCCATCATCTCATCGATGGTTTGGTCGAAGGGCAGGCCGCTAGTGGGACAGTAGTCCACAAGTTGGCGCTCCCAGTCGCCGTAGCGCTGCATGGCCTGGGTGTGAATTTCGGCCTTGGTGAGGCGCGTCACGGTTTGGGCGAGGTGGCCGCAGTTGCAGCTGCCCATGTGGCCCCACTGGTACGGAGCCTCGGTAGCCAGGCGGCGGGCGGTGTCGCGCAGCGCCTGAATAA
>JAKONR010000408.1 GCA_022701825.1 Hymenobacteraceae bacterium
TGAAAAATACCCGGTCGTCGGCGTTGAGGCTTTGGGCGAGGTAGCGCATTTCCTTGGCCTGCACCAGCGAGTTGAGCACCACGCTGCCCACGTTGGGCGAGCCCCGGAAACCTAGGTCGAGGCTGGCGTTGAGGCAGTCGGGGGTGAAAAGCAAATCGAGTAAGCCCCGCGTTTCCACGCTCGCTTCATTATAGTGCATGAAGTCCTTAAACGACTGATTAATACCGCCAAAATCATACACGAACGAGTCGCGCAGCCCCTCCACGCCGGAGGTATTGAGCTGGGCTAGCGTGGTCAGGTCCTGGCCAAAAAAGCCTTCGTTTTTGGCGTGTTGGCCATCCTGATACAGCGCATCGTGGATGCGCTTGTAGCGCTTGAGCAAGTCCACGGTGCGCGTCACGTCGCCGTTTTGGGTGTCGGGGTCAACCAAAACGGGGATAACTTGGTCGCAGTCGGGGAGGCGCATGCCCGCGGCCAGCAGCATAGTGAGCGAGCGCAGCACCCGCGCGCCAGTGCCGCCCACGGCAAAGATGAAAAGACGAGCCATTGAGAAGGAAAAGAATAAACCGTAAAACAGAGTGGCACTCCGTTTATCGTTGTCATCGTTGCTTACGCGGAAACGGAGTGCCACTCCGTTTTACAAGCCCCTAAAAGGGCGTGCGGCGGGCGTGATTAGAACCCCACTTCAATATCACCGAAAACAGAATGAACCACATAGGCGCCACCAACGTGTTGGTAATGATGAAGTAACGCATGTACGGGTCGCGCACCGCCTCCGCACCAATGGCCACGCGATACGCCAGCAGGGCTCCTAGGCCCGCCACCAGCAGTAGCACCAGCAGCCAGTGCGTGGGCTTGTACAAGCCCTGGTGGGTGAGGGCCGGAATGGCGTGGTTGAAGATGTAATAAAAAACGACCACCAGCGCCAGCGCCGTGAGCAAAGTGTAAAAGCCGGCGGTGTTAAAAATCTCGGCCTTGTAGAGCCCATACATGGGCGACTTGCGGTCGTAGAAGAGCCCGATGCCGATGGTGTACAGGCTGTTAAAGAATTGCTGCATGAAAAGGAGGCGTTTTTATTGGGAGAGAGCGAAGGTGGCGGTGAACACGGGCGGCAGGGTTTGCGGGAAGGCCTCGCGCACGCCATTCATTATTTCGGTGAGGCGGTAGGTGTGCGGCGTGGCGGCGGGCTGGTTGTCGTTTTCGGTGCTGCGCTGGGCCACCCAGCCCGGAATGCCGGGCGCGGGCAGCGCTAGGCTAAGCTGGCCGCCGGCTTTAGGGAAGTTGCTGAGGTGCAGGCGCAGAGTGTGGGTGTAGGCCTGCAACTCGGGCACGCCCGTGGTCATTTTAATGGAATTAGGCAGCAGCTGCACGGTGCCGTTGGGCACCTGGGCTTGCAAGTTGCGCGCCAGAAAGGCGGGCTCGCGCCAGGCAGCGGGCAGTTGGCGCAGGTTGAGGGCCACGGTAAAATCCACGCCTTTGCTAACGTCGTCCACCTCCAAATTCGTACTTACGCCGGCGCCGCCGTAGGAAATCGACCCCTCGCCACCCGGCGCGAGCGGACTACCAGCTGGCACCTGCGTGAGCACCGCCGCGTAGGGCACCCTCGGAAAGGTCAAACCAAAATACGCCTGCTGCGTGCTGGCCCCCGTGGCCGGCACTACCTCATTGACGTAGCGCGCCACCGCGGCGGGCGGCCCGATTACCCAGATGTAGTAGGGCAGATTCTCGCCCTTCAGGGGCCGCTGCTTGAGCGGCGTTTTCACGGCCGGGTGGTAGGTGCCGTAGAACTCCGACGTCTCGCCGAGCACGGCCACGGCCAGCCCTTTTTTGGTGACGGTCGCCAGCGCGTCGGTGATGTTGACGTTCATCAAGGCGCTGGTCGCCTGGTTTTTGGGGCCGTAGATGAAGTCGGAGATTACCACGTTCACCTTGTCGGCCGCCTGGGGTAGGGCCAGGATGTTTTCGAGCATCGTGGGTAGCTCGGTGCCTAGGGCGGCCTCGTGGGTGTCGCCTTGCACTATCTCCCGAAAGTGCGCGTAGGTGCTGGCCTGGGGCGCTTTATTAAGCGACAGCCAGAACTTGGTATCGGCCACGGCCGGGCTGCTGTGGGTGCGCGAGGCCAGTAGCGCCACGCGCTGCTGAAACGCCGTGGGCTCGGTGGCCGTGGTATTGGCGGGCATAAAGCCCCGCATGCCGCCCGATAATTCCAGAAAAACATTGGCCTGCAAAGGAGCGGTGGCGTCGGGCTTGGCAGTAGTTGCTGCTGGCTTGGTTGAGGTCGCGGCAGTGGTCGGCGTTTCATTAGTGTCGTCAACTTCGCCGCAGCTGCTGAGCATGATGCCCCCAAGTGCCCCAATTAATAATGCTTTCGTAAGCGCAATGTACATAGGTAAAACCAGCTACTTGGCAGTAACAACTACCGTTGAAGCCGCAAGTAACGACAAGCGACGGATTTACAACATACGCGCCAAAAAAAGGGGCGTTAGAAAACGGACTATTCCGCTTTCTAACGCCCTAAAGGACTGCCTTCTTATTTTAGCTTATCCCAGTAGCTCCTCAATATCCTCCCGCGTCAGCGACTTTATCACGGCCTCGTCGGTCGTGATCAGGTCGCTCACCAGTTGCAGCTTGCGGCGCTGCAAGGCCAGGATTTTCTCCTCTACCGTATTCTGGCTGATGAATTTGTACACGAACACCGGCCGCTGCTGCCCGATGCGGTGGGCGCGGTCGATGGCCTGGGCCTCCACGGCCGGGTTCCACCAGGGGTCGAGGATGAAGACGTAGTCGGCGGCCGTGAGGTTGAGGCCCACGCCACCCGCTTTGAGGCTGATGAGGAAGATTTTGAGGTCGTGGTCGTGCTGGAAGCGCTCGACCTCGGCCTGGCGGTCGCGGGTGTGGCCGTCGAGGTAGGCGTAGGCGAGCTGGCGCTCGTCGAGGCCGGCGCGCACTAGCGCTAGGTGCTGCACAAATTGGCTGAATACCAGTACTTTATGGCCTTCCGATACTACGCTGCGAATCATGCGCAGAATCTCACGCATCTTACCCGATTCGCCTTCGTAGGTCGAGTCGGCGAGGCGCGGGTGGTTGGCAATCTGGCGCAGGCGCGTGAGGCCTTGCAGCAGCAGCAACTGGGTGCCGCCGGCCGGTGTGGGGGCGTGGCCCTCCAGCGTTTCGAGGATTTTGTTGCGGTAGAAGCTCTTAGTTTCCTCGTAAAACTGCTGCTGCTCTTCCGTGAGCGGGCAGTAGCTGAGGTGCTCGGTTTTCTCGGGTAGTTCGCTGGCTACCTGGGCTTTGTGACGGCGCAGTACGAAGGGCTTAATAAGCGCGTGCAGCTTTTTGGTGCGGCCCTCGTCCTGGTTTTTCTCGATGGGCTTCACAAATTCCTTCCGGAAAAACGCCTGCGTGCCCAGCAAGCCAGGATTGATAAACGTCATCTGCGACCATAGGTCCATCGTGCTGTTCTCGACCGGCGTGCCGGTGAGAATGAGCCGGTGCCGCGCCCGCAGCTGCCGCACGGCCTGCGCCGTGGTCGAACTAGGGTTTTTAATGGCCTGCGACTCATCCAGAATTACGTAGTCGAACTGGTAGCTGGCCAGTAAGTCCGTGTCGAGCCGCACGATGCCGTAGCTGGTTAGTACGATGTCGTAGTCGGCAAACTGGGCCACGTTTTTGTCGCGGTAGGTGCCGGTGTACACCAGCAGCCGCAAGCTGGGCGTGAATTTGCGCGCCTCCGCCATCCAGTTGTAAACCAGTGAGGTAGGTAGCACCAGCAGCGAAGCCGCGCCTTGGCTGGCGCCGCTTTCCTGGCGTTCGAGCAGCATCACCAAGGTCTGCACGCTTTTGCCCAGGCCCATGTCGTCGGCCAGGCAGCCGCCCAGGTGGTAGTCCTGCACAAAGCGCAGCCAGTTGTAGCCCGCCTGCTGGTAGGGCCGCAGCGTGCCCCGGAAGCCTACCGGCAGTGGCCGGTCTTCCACGGCCGCGAAGTCGCGCAGCTTTTCCAGCCGCCGCGTGAGGGTCACGGTGGCGAGATTATCCTGCTCTAAGTCATTGATTAAGGACAGATGATGCCGGCGCAGCGCCAGCGGCTGGCCTTCGGTTTCTTCCGCAAACGCGAACAGCTCTAGGTAGTCCGTAAACCACTCGTCGGGGATGAAGGCGACCTGCCCGTTGGGCAGGCGATACTCGCGGCGGCGCTGCAAAATGTAGGGCCGCAGCCGGATAAACGGCACCGCGTACTCGCCAAACCACACCGTGCCGCGCACGTCGAACCAGTCGCCGCGCTCCTCTATGCCAACCTCAACCCGCACGGGGCCAATGAAGTAGTCCTGGCTGGCCGTTTCGCTGCCCTGCACCTGAAAGCCGAGCTCGCCCAGCGCGGGTGCATTGTCGTGCAGCCAGCGAAAGGCCTCGGCTTTAGGTAGGCTGGCGTGGCCGTCGGCGTCAAGCGGTAGGCCGCGCTGGCGCAGCTCATCGGCGCGGTCGCCTTCTTCCTTGGCCGAGCGCAGCAGGCGTCGAAAGATGTAAGAATCAGCGTCTTCTTCCAGCTGCACGCTCATGGCGCGCGGCGGCGTGAGGGGCAGGTCGTAGGTGCCGTAGCGGAAAGTAAGGTTGAAAAATAGTGGGGCTTCATCGGTGCCCAGGCCGGGCACTACTACGGGCTTGGGCAGGGGCACGCGGCCGCGCCGGGGCGGGCCGGGCGGGCGCACGGGCACCACTGGTGCGCCGCCCGCCGGCGCGGGCGGCACGTCCGAAAACGTGAGCTGCGGCCGCGCCAGGTAGCGCTCGGTGCGGATGTCGAAGCCGCGCGCGTGCACATCAAACGACTCCATGAGCGGGGCCACGAACTTCTGAAAATAGCTTTTTTCTACGGCCCGCGGCACCACGATAAATTTCTTGTTCAGAAACGGCAGCAGCTTGCGCCCATCCACGGCGTGGCGGAAGTGATAAAGCACGTTGTCAACCAGCAGCCAGGCCGGCTGCTGGCACACCAGTGCGGCATTTTTGAATTGAAAATCAAGCTTTTGGTTCTGGTATTGAATCGTGGGGAAGTAGTGCGTGCCTTCTTCGTTGCGCCGAAAGTGAAACAGGATGGAAGCCGGCGTGGGGGCTAGCGTAAGCTCGCGCCAGGTGGGCTCGCCGTCGCGGCCCATGATGAAAACCTGCTTGCCCTGCAAGCCGGCCAGCAGCTTGGCCAGCCGCGTTTGCACGTAGCGGGCAATGGCTTCCTGCAAGGGCTTGTCGCCTTTTTCGGGGTGGTAGGTTTTGAGAAAAAACTCGGCCGTCGTGATTTTGCGGGGCCAGAATTCCTTGATTACGGCCTCTTGCTGCAACTCGTCGCAAAGCTTAATCAGCTCGTAGTCATCGTCTTCGAGGCCGGCGGCAAACTCGGCGGCGTTTTTGGTCGATATCATCTGGTGTTGCAGCGTGAGCTGCCCGCGCGGCCCCACCTGCACCACGTGCGCCGTAAAAAGATGGCCCAGGTACTCGTGCGCAAACAGCGAGTAAACTAGTTGGAAGGGTTGAGCGGTAGAAACA
>JAKONR010000447.1 GCA_022701825.1 Hymenobacteraceae bacterium
TGTAAGTCTGGGTGGTGGCGGCCGAGGTCGAATTGGTCAGCGTCACGGTGGGGTTAGCCACCGTGGGGTCACTCAAGCCCGTGGCGGGGCTCCAGCTGTAGGTGTTGCCGCTTACGGCGGCCGCGCCGAGCTGGCCAGTAACACCCGAGCAGAAGGCAATGGCGCTGCCGGGCAGGGCGGTGGGCAGCGGGTTGACCGTCACCACGACGGTGCCGGTGCTGGTGCAGCCGGTGGCGCTGGTCACGGTCAGGGTGTAGGTCTGGGTGGTGGCGGCGCCGGTGGTGTTGGTCAGCGTCACGGTGGGGTTAGCGGCCGTAGCGCTGCTCAGGCCCGTAGCCGGGCTCCAACTGTAAGTATTGCCCGCCACGGCGGCCGCGCCGAGCTGGCCGGTAGCGCCCGAGCAAATAGCTACGGCGTTGCCGGGCAGGGCGGTAGGCAGTGGGTTGACTGTCACCACGACGGTGCCGGTGCTGGTGCAGCCCGCGGCGCTGGTCACGGTCAGCGTGTAAGTCTGGGTGGTGGCGACGCTGGTGGTGTTGGTCAGCGTCACGGTGGGGTTGGCGGCCGTGGCGCTGCTCAGGCCCGTGGCGGGCGACCAGCTGTAGGTCAGGCCTGAAACGGCGGCCGCGCCGAGCTGACCTGAGCCGCCCGAGCAGAAGGCAATGGCGCTGCCGGGCAGGGCGGTGGGCAGCGGGTTGACCGTCACCACGACGGTGCCGGTGCCGGTGCAGCCCGCGGCGCTGGTCACGGTCAGCGTGTAAGTCTGGGTGGTGGCGGCCGAGGTCGAGTTGGTCAGCGTTACGGTCGGGTTGGCGATGGCCGGGTCGCTGAGGCCCGTGGCGGGCGACCAGCTGTAGGTCAGGCCCGAAACGGCGGCCGCGCCGAGCTGACCGGTGGCACCCGAGCAGATGGCGGTGGCCGCGCCGGGTGCTGCTACTGGCAGCGGATTCACGGTTACGGTTACCGTGCCCGTGCCGGTGCAGCCGGTAGCGTCCGTCACGGTCAGGGTGTAGGTCTGGGTGGTGGCGGCGCCGGTAGTGTTGGTCAGCGTCACGGTGGGGTTGGCGGCGGTGGCGCTGCTCAGGCCCGTGGCGGGGCTCCAGCTGTAGGTGTTGCCCGAAACGGCGGCCGCGCCCAGCGTGGCCGAACCGCCCGAGCAGAAGGCCACGGCCGAACCCGCCGCAGCTACCGGTACGGGTTTCACGGTTACGGTTACCGTGCCGGTGCCCGTGCAGCCGGCAGCGTCCGTCACGGTCAGGGTGTAGGTCTGGGTGGTGGCGGCGCCGGTGGTGTTGGTCAGCGTCACGGTGGGGTTGGCGGCCGTGGCGCTGCTCAGGCCCGTGGCCGGGCTCCAGCTGTAGGTGTTGCCCGTGATGGCCGCCGCCCCGATTTGGGTCGAGCCGCCCGAGCAAATGGTTGCGTTATTGCCCACGGGGGCCGTCAGCGGCGGGTTTACCGTGATGGTTACCGGGTTGCTGGCTACGCAGCCGGTCGTGGGGTTGGTTTCGGTCAGGGTATAGGTCTGAGTAATTGGCGCGCCCGTTGTGTTAGTCAGCGTCACGGTGGGGTTGGCGGCCGTGGCGCTGCTTAGGCCCGTGGCCGGGCTCCAGCTGTAGGTATTGCCCGTGATGGCCGCTGCCCCGATTTGGGTCGAGCCGCCCGAGCAGATGGTTTGCGCGGCACCCGTGCTGGCGGCCGGTAGCGGGTTCACCGTTACCGTTACCTGGCTGGTGGCGCCGCAAGCCGTGCCCGTGGTTACGGCCGTTATTGTGTAAACCGTCGTAGCCGTGGGGCTGAGCACAAACGGGCCGGGGCCGGTTACGGTAGTGCCGCCGCCCGTTACGGTGTAGGAGGCCGCGCCGCTGGCGATGCTCAGCGTAGTGCTGGCGCCCTGGCAGATGGTGGTGTTGCCCGTCACGGTCAGGGTCGGGGCTACGCCCACGCTTACCGGAATAGAAACCGAGTCGGTGAGGCAGCCATACTGCGTGATGCCGCGCGCCTTGATGGTGCCCGCGCCGGCCGTGGTCCAGTTCACCGTTACGGGGTTGGCGGTGGGGCTGCCCACGATGGTGCCGCCCGTCACGCTCCAGCTTATTTGCGGGGCGGTGCCGCCGCTGGCCGTGTACGTCTGCTGGGTATTGAGGCCGCACACGGTAGCGGCCCCGGCAATGGCGGTGGGGCCCGTCGGCTTAGTCACCGTTACCCGAATGATGTCCGCCACGGTTTTGCCCGCGCAGCCCCGGTCCTCCACCAGCACGATGATGTCGTAGGGCGTAGCTCGTGCTTCCGAGCATTTCGATTTGTAAACGAAGGAGGTATTTATCTTGCCTCTGAGGCCGCCGGCTGTGGCTACGCCGGCCGGGTTGCTACCCGTTACTACCCCAATGTGGTTGTTGAACGTAGTGTTAAAGCCGCCCGTGCTATCCAGTAAAACGCTGTTCACGGTCATCAGTATCGAGTTGCTGTCGGGCTGTATGGCCGTCATCGGTATCGTGAGGGTAGCGCCCGCCTCCACCGTGAGCGTGCGCGGCGTGCCCAGGCTCGTCGGCCCAACTGGCGCTCTGGTGTTGGGGCAGTTCACTACCACCAGCTGCACATCGCGGCGGGTAACCCCGATGAGTACCCGGCGATTATTGATTATGCGGTATTCGCTCACGTCCACGGCTACCACGTACAGTCGGTTCAGCGGCCCGGTCGAGCGGTACTTGGATATGCCCGTCGTAGGGTTTACCGAGGCGTAGTTGCCGGGGAAGGCGGTAGGAAGACCCAGCGGATTTTGAGCATTGTACTGCGTGCCACCGCCAGCATACGCCAACTGCGTGGGCGGCGCATACGGGTTGGGCAGGGCATTACCATACGGGTTGCCCAGCGAGTAGGTGAGGATGTCGCCATCCGCATCCACGGCGTTGTTGAGGATGTAGGTGGTGTCGTTGATGCAGATGTTGGCCACGGCCTCATTCACGAACACCGGCGAGCTGTTGGGCAGCGAGGGCGGCGCCATCGTGCATTGCAGCGTCAAGGACTGGTTGCCCGCGTTGAGCAAATTTACAATGCCAGTGTTGCGGGCGCTGGACGTCCACATGGCGTAGTACCCGTCGCTGCTGTTGGGCAGGTTTACGGTGGTCACAAACGTCTGCTTGATATAAGGCAGCTGCCCGCCGGTAATGGTGCAGCCCGGCGGCACAGTGGGCAGCTTACACAATGGGCGGGGCGTTACCTCGGGGCTGTTGACGGTCAATAGCCGGGTGCCCGTGCTCTGGTCATAAATCCCAATCGCATACGAGCTTGGCATCAGGGAGCCGGCGTTGCAGTCGTTGTACACTATCAGGGTTATCTGATAGCGGTGCGGCGCGCTCGCCGGCCCGGTAGCATCGAGGTACTTGTAAGTCATCTCGCCCCCCAGCAAGTGGGTGGCCTGGGCGGGGCGAGCGGCCACCAGCCCCAGCAGCAGAAGTAGTAGCCTTGGAAGTAGCCCGAATCGGCTAAGTAGAGGTGAAAACATAGAGGGAACAGAAAGAGTGTAGCAAAAGAAAACCAGTCGCGAACCCAGCAAACCCACGGGCGCGGGCCGGGCCACCAAAAAAAGGAGCATCAGCCAAGCACCGCGACGAGCGCCGGCTGGTAGCCTAACTCCCACAAAATGAGTTAATCAGTAAAAAGTAGCGCCGGCCGGTGGGCAGCCCAGCAGCCCAAAACGCCGCCTGCTGGCCGGGCGTGGGCGCCGCGGCCGCCCGCCAAAGCCTGGGTAGGCCAAGAAGATTGTCCAGCAAACCGTAACACTATATCCATCGCAGAAAAGCTAGGTGAACCCACCGTGAAAGTACAGGTTTCCCCTCATATAATTAAACCTGATACAGAACTTTAGCGTAGCGGCCGGCAGTGGCTTGCGAGTGAGCAGCCCGATTTGCTGGCCCGATTTATATAATAAAAAGCGGATTGCTAGGCTCCATAAACAAGAGGCGCGCCCGCGGCGGCTACCGGCCTGCCCGATAGTTTAGCTAAATAATATAGGTTTTTGGCCCCCTTTGCCGCTGCCCACGGCCCGCCGGCAGGTGCAGCTCAGAAATTGGACAGGTTATATACAGACCCGTGGAACAGCCACTGGCCGGGCCAGGCGTAAAAAAATGCGTATGCTAAGCCGCGCATAGCCCATCGGTTTAGGGCCCCGGGCGGGTGCAAACACCAGAGTACGGGCCTGATGGCCCACCAGCGCCAAAAAATGAGCGGGTACTCGGGCGGGATTGGGCACAAAAAAGGCACCCCGAAGGGTGCCTAAAAATGGTCGCTCGCCCCAGCCAGCTGCCTACAGTGGCTGGCACAGCTGGCACACGCCCGAGAGCAGAAAATCGCGCCGCTCGGCCTGAAAGCCGCCCGGCAGCTGCACCACCGGTATGGCCACCTGGCTCAGGCAGTACGTGTGCTGGCAGGTGCTGCACTTGAAATGCACGTGATTATCAAAGTGCGCGCCCGCCGAGCACTCAATGGAGCAGGCCGCGTAGCGCAGCACGTCGGTGTCGTCAATCACGCGGTGAATAAGCCCCTGCTGCTCGAAGCTCTTGAGCGTGCGGTAAAGCGTGATGCGGTCGACCTCAGCCCCGATTTCCTGCTCTATCTCGGCCCCCGTCAGGGCGTAGCCCTTGCCCGAAAGGGCAGCCAGCACGGCCCGGCGCACGGGCGTCTGGCGCAGGCCGTGGCGCAGCAGCGTCTGGGCGAGGCGGTCGGGGGCGGGGGCAGCAGCAGCGAGAGTAGGCATACGTCAAATGTAGGGAGCACGCGGAGGTTATTAAACCCCGGAGCGTGGCGCAGGGTTCGCCCGGCCGCTACCTTTGCCGGTGGCCGGGCCTGGCCGAGGTGGGCCGCTTTGCTTATTTCCCTTCAGTGATAGAATCTACTGCCCGACAAGTATTGGCGGCGCTGGCCCAGCGGCCGGGCTGGCTGGCCGTGCTCACGCTGGCGCTGGCCCTGCCGGTGCTGCTGCTCAACCTGGGCCGCATGCCGCTGCTGGTCGATGAGCCCATCCGGGCGCTGGTGGCCCTCGAAATGCACTATTCGGGGCATTTCTTCCAGCCCACGCTGCAAGGCCTGCCTTATTATAACAAGCCGCCGCTCTTCAACTGGCTGCTCATCGCGCTCTTTCGCCTCACCGGCCGGCAAGACGAGTTTATCTTGCGCCTGCCCACGGTGGCGGCGCTGCTGCTCTACGCGGCTGCCATCTGGCGGGTGCTGCGGCCGCGGCTGGGCACCAAGGTGGCCTTTACGGTGGCGCTGGCCTTTGCTACCAGCGGGCGGGTGCTGTTCTACGACTCCTTTTTCGGCCTCATCGACCTCTGGCACGCCGGCCTCACGTGGCTGGGCTTCATGGCCATCTGGCACTACGGCGAGCGCCGCCAGTGGCTCCAGCTCTTTGTCATCACGTATCTACTCACGGCGGTGGGCTTTCTGCTGAAAGGGTTGCCCTCGCTCGTGTTTCAGGCCATTGCCTTGCTCGTGTACTGCCTCAGCACGCGGCAGTGGCGGCGGCTTTTTGGCTGGCAGCACGGGCTGGGCGGGCTGGTATTGCTGGCGGTGCTGGGCACGTATTTTCTTATTTACAGCCGCCACAACTCGCTCGACATCGCCTTCAAAACCCTGTGGTCGCAGTCGAGCCAGCGCACGGTGGCCGCCCAGCCGCTGGCCGATTCGGTGCGCTACGTGCTGCTGTTTCCCTTCGATTTTATCAAGCACTTCCTGCCCTGGACGCTGCTGCTAGTCTGCTTCTTGCGGCCTAGCCTGCGGGCGGCGGTGTGGCAGCAGCCGTTTTTGCGCTACAATGCCCTGCTGTTTGCGGCGGTGCTGCCGGTGTACTGGCTGTCGCCGGCCACCATTCCGCGCTACTTGTTTATGCTGGTGCCGCTGCTGTTCACGGTGCTGGTGCCGCTCTACTACCAGCTGCAAGCCGCCCGCGCCTGGCCCGCCCGCGTGCTCGATACCTTCTTAGTATTGCTGCTGCTGGGCTGTAGCCTGCTGGTGCTGGGCGCGCCGCTCATTCACATCGTGCCCGATGCCACGCACCAGTCGGTGCCCGTGGGCCGCCTCGTGGCGGGCGCCTGGGCCTGGAGCGGGGCGTTGTTTGTAGTCTTGCTGCTGCTGGCCTATTTGTTTTGGAAGATAACAGATTACCGCCTGCTGCTGCTGGCTTACTTTCTGCTGGTGGCGCGGCTGGCGTTCGACGTGTTCGTGTTTCCGGCCCGCCTCCAAACCTCCTCCGAAGTGGCGTACCGCACCACCGGCATCCGCATCGGCCGCGCTACCAAAGGCCGCCCGCTGGTGCTGCTGCCCCACGCGCACCTCGACGATGTGGAGGCCTTCTACATCACCCGCGAGCGCGGCCAAACCCTGCTCATCGACTCGCTGCCCGGCCGCCCCGGCTACCTCTACCTCGGGCAGGCCGCGCAGCTGGCCGGCCAGCCCTGCCGCACCCTCGACGAGTTTGTGATTGACGGTGGCCTACGCTTCCGGCTAGTCGAGTTTCCCGCCAAATAAGCCGGCCCGCTATGACCGACCAACCCCCGCCACCGGCCGCGCCCGCCCCGCCCGCCTGGCGCCGCCACGCGCTGCTGCTGGTCAAACTCGCCTTCATGGCCGGGGCGCTCTGGCTGGTGGCCCACCACCTCGACCTGCCCACGTTGGCGCGCACCCTGCGCCACGCCCAGCCGGGCTGGCTGGTGCTGGCGGCGGCCTTATTTATCGTGTCAAAATTGATAGCCTCGGTGCGGCTCAACGAGTATTTTCGAGCCATCGGCCTGCCCCTCGGCGAGGGCTACAACCTGCGCCTGTACTGGCTGGGCATGTACTACAACCTGTTTTTGCCGGGCGGCATCGGCGGCGACGGCTACAAGGTGTACCTGCTGGGGCGGCAGTTTCCGGGGCGGCGCAAGGCCATTTTTCGGGCCCTGCTCCTCGACCGGCTCAGCGGCATGGTGGCGCTGCTGGTGCTGCTTTTGCTGCTGTTTGCCGCCACCGACTACCCCGGCTGGTGGCGGGCCGGCGCGCTGGCGCTGGTGCCGCTGGGCCTGGGCGTCAGCTATTTGCTGGGTCGTTGGGGTTTTGGCGAGTTTCGCGGGGCCTTTGGGCGCACCTCGTGGCAGGCGCTGGGGGTGCAGGGCGCGCAGGTGCTACAAGCCTGGGCGCTGCTAGCGGCGCTGGGCGCGGCGGGCGGGCCGGTATTGCCCTATCTACTCGTCTTTTTGGCTTCCTCCATCGCGGCCGTGCTGCCGCTCACGGTGGGCGGGCTGGGTGCCCGCGAGCTCACGTTTCTGTACGGCGCCAAGCTCTTTGCCCTGAATGCGCCGGTAGCCGTGAGTGTCAGCGTGTTGTTCTACGTCATTACGGCGCTCGTGTCGCTGGCAGGCGCGTTTGTGCGGGTCGAGAAGTAGGGTAAGCTAAAGCTTACCCTACACTTGCGTAGCTCACCAGTTCGCCGCCCAGCTCGCGCAGCAGCTCCCGCGCCTCGCCACCGCGCCAAAAGGCGTACTCCGGCACCCGCATCAGCGGCGAGCCGGGCCGCTCGCTCAACCCCGGATGGCTCATAAATTCCACTACCTCAGCCCGCTGGAACGCCGCCGCCACACCCCGCCGAAACCCCGCCGCGCTGGCCGGCTCGGTCGAAAACGTGGACACCAGCGCCCCCGGCGTAGCAAAGCCGCGCAGCGCCGCCCGGCTGCTGCGAGCAAAGGCGCGCAGCACCAGCCCGCGCCCATCGAGGCGGCCCGCCGCCGTGAGGCGGCGCACCCGCCGCACGCCCAGCTCGCGCAAGATGCTGAGCAGCGCCGGCCCCAGCACTGGGTACTGGTGCAGGTGCTGGTGGCTGTCGGCGTGGCTGAGGTCGAGGCCGGCTGCCGCCAGCCGCCGTAACTGCGCGGCTACTTCCAGCTTCATTTCGGCGCGCTGCACCTGGCCTTGCAAGAAGCGCTGCCACAGCTGGCTCGATTTGTAGAATTGCCCATCAGCATCAACCAGCGAAGGCACCTGCGCGGCCGGGCTCAGTGGCTGGCCGGCATTCAAAGTCAGGTGCAAGCCGACCGAGAGGGTAGGGGAAGCCAATTTTGCCAGCGCCCGCAGGTCGGCGTCGTTGGCGAAGTTGGCCATCACGGTAGTGCTACTCACCTGCCCGGCCGCGCCCAGCTCCAGGATGGCCTGGGTGGCGGGCGCGTCCCAGCCGTAGTCATCACAATTGATGATAAGCTTTTTCATTCAGCAGCTATCGGTCAGGCCTTTACGTACTACTTGTTAAATGACGCCACCTGCCGCACCACGTACGGTGTGCGCGTGGGCCGCGAGTAGTAGATGTACATGCCGATTTCGGCCAGCACGCCGAAGCAAAGCAGGAAAATACCGCCCAGCAGCACTATCAGGCTGAAAATAAATTCGAGCGGGTAAGTGTCGAAAATATTGAGCCCGAAGAAGATGGAACGTACCAAAAACTGCCCCGCCAGCAAGCCGCCCAGCAAGAGGCTCAGCAAGCCCGCCAGCCCAAACAGCCGGAACGGCTTGCGCCCGTGCACGATGAAAAAGCGCAGGATGAACAGGTCGAGAATGACGTAGAAAAGCTTGCTAATCTTGTAGTTGCTCTGCCCAAACTGCCGCTCATGGATTTCAATCGGAAACTCGCAGTAGCGCAGGCCCTTGCGCGCCACCAGCGCGCCCAAAAAGCGGTGCGCGTCGCCGAGCATCTCCACGTTCTTCACCAGATAGCTGCGAAAGGCCTTGTACGTGGCCCCAAAATACCGCAGCTGCACCCCCGACAAGCGCCGGATAATGCCGTGCGCCGTGGTGGCCAGCGCCGTGGCTATCGGCCCTTCGGGCCGCTTGGCCTTGGCGCCGCCCACCATGTCGTAGCCCTCGTTGATGAGGCTGATAAACGGCGGGATATAGGCCGGGTCGTGCTGCAAGTCGCCGTCCATCGCGATGATGACTTCGCCCCGCGCCTGGGCGAAGCCGGCGCGCAGGCTCAGCGTCTGGCCGTAGTTGCCGGCCAGGTCGATGGCAAC
>JAKONR010000448.1 GCA_022701825.1 Hymenobacteraceae bacterium
GTTTTTACACCTGGGAGTTCGGCGCGTCGTAAGTAAGAACTAGCCTTCGAAGAGCTGTGATTCGGGGGCGAAAATCAACTGCAGCTAAGGGAGTTTCAAGGGCCTGATGTGCGCCTGAAACGCCTCGAAAATCCAAGCATAGCTACACACGTAGAAAGCACGTTGGTTTCCTTGTCTGGACCAGGGTTCGAATCCCTGCATCTCCACTTTACCCTAAAAAAACCCCGTTTCCGGTCTGGAAGCGGGGTTTTTGTTTTTGCGGCAACGGCTAGCCGCGGGCTAAAGAATAAGATGTTCTCCTGCTTGCCTACATGGGGTGAGCCGCTATTTGAAATAGTTGTAATTAGTTACGTAAGCGTTGGTGGCTCGCGTGATTAGCGGCCCGAGGCAAGCCCATCGCAAGTGGTGGCTGGCGGGTATTTGGGCATGGTAGTGTTACTAATCATATTGAAATATTATATTTAAAAAATTATACCAACTTCGTTATGCCCGCCAGCCTACATAAAACCACGAGTATTTCGATAGAAGGAACTCATATTAAGGCTTTTCGGACACTGGCGATTACGCAGTCGGTCCACACGTATCATCATTTCGAGCTAGCCTTTGAGTACCAGCAGCTAGAAGAGCAGTTCACCTTTGACGCGGGCTCTAAAAAAAGCCTGGTGGGCAAGAATATCAACATCATCATTGCAGGCGAAGCGGCCGAAATGGCCAAGCTGGAATTTAACGGGGTGATTGCGGAGGCGGAGCTGTTTCAAAACGATAAGGCGTTTTTGGGCGCTATCGTGGTGCGGGGCCACGGCCTGCCCTACAAGCTCGACACGGTGCCGGGTATCAGCGCCTACTACGACATGAGCGTGACGGACATCGTGAGTAAGTGCCTGAGTACCTACGCATCGCCGAAGAGTGTGAGTGCGCCGGTGGGGCCCAGCCACACGCTGCCTTTTGCGGTGCGCTACCGCGAAACGTACTGGAATTTTTTGCGGCGGCTGGCCTACGACTACGGGGCGTGGCTGTACTACGACGGGCAAAAGCTGCACTTTACGAGCACCCTCAACGGCTCGCCGGTGGCCCTCACGTTTGGGCTGAACTTGCACAATTTGCGCTCGGGCACGCGGGCGGTGCCGCAGTTCGTAAGCCAATACGACTACCTCGCGCTTGAGGATAGCGCGTCCATTGCCGAGGGCACGGCCAACGCGGCGCTGTTTGCCAGCATGGCGGAGAGCCCGCAACCCGGCCGCCGCGCCGTAGCCGCCGCCGATGTCGGCAAATTTGCCAAAAACCGCAGTGCCGCGCACGGGGCCGATAGCAGCTACGTAACCGGCGAAGCCGACGTGCCCGGCATTTCGGTGGGTACGCTGGTGCGCATCGGCGACCAGCGCTCGGGCGGCTCGCTCGGCGACTTCAACGTGGTAGAGGTAACGCACCGCATCGACAAAGCCCAGCGCTACCACAACAGCTTCCGGGCCATTCCGGCCACCGTGAAGGTGATGCCCATGGGCCCGCTCTACCAGCCGGTGGCCGAGCCGCAACTGGCCACGGTGGTCGATAACAAAGACCCGCGCAAGCTGGGCCGGGTGCAGGTGCAGCTGCAATGGATGAAAGCCTCCGAAAAGACGCCCTGGCTGCGCGTGCTGGCACCCCACTACGGCCTCGATGCCAAGCAGCAAAAAAGCCGGGGCTTCCTGTTCGTGCCCGAAATCAAGGACCAGGTGATGGTAGGCTTTCAGCACGGCGACCCCGAGCGGCCCTTCGTGTTTGGGGCCATGCCGCACGGCAAAAACGCGGCCGTGCCCGACCCCGCCGTGCAGGAGCACCACCTCAGCGTGAACAGCGGCACCACGGTTACTTTTCTGGACACCCAGACCAAGCACGAGCTTCACTTGCAGGTAGATAAAGAAAACCTGCTTACCATCGTGGTCGATAGCGGCCAGGGTACCATCACGCTCAATGCCAGCAAAGCCATTGCCCTGAAAGCCACCCAGGAGATTACCCTCGACGCGCCCAAAATCGCCATTACCGGCGACAACGTAAGCATCAAGGGCACGGCCAAGGTGGCAATTGCGGGAGCGCAAATCGACCTTAAGGCCGATGCGGAGCTGAAGGAAGCCGGCGCGACCGTGAAGATTACCGGCACAGGCATGGCCACGCTCGAAAGCTCGGGCATGACAACGGTAAAAGGCTCAATAGTGATGATAAACTAACGCGCCATGCAGCCGCCCATCCAACCGTTTATGCGCGCGCAGCTGCCCTTAGCTGCCTACTGGCAGGCCCTCGTAGAGCAGCCGCAGCTGCGCCTAAGCCGCTGGCTGACCACGGCGGCCGACCGGCCGCTGCTGCACGACTACTTGCTCGGGCTGAGCACGGGGGCCGAGGCGCCACTGCACCGGCTGCCCCCCGCGGCCGACTGGACCAGCCCCGCCGCCGGGGCGGCCAAAGCGCCTATTAGTTGGCTCGAACACCCCGGCCCCAATGCCGAAGACCAGCTGCGCACGCACCTCGCGAGCCGCCGCCCGCAGCGCTTGCTAGTGCTGGAAGACAGTGCCACGCAGCCCTGGCAGCGGCTGGCGCGGTGGTTTCCGGCCGCCGTGCACACGTGCGCGCCCGCCGTCTCGATGCAGCAAGTGCTCGCTGAGCTGCGCGGCGCGGAAGCGCCCGACGAGCCGGCCGGCCGCTTTCAGCGGCAGTTTCACCAGCTCAGCGAGGCTATCGCGCGCGCCGACTCGGCGGCGGTGGCCAGCTGCTCGGCGGCGTGCCTGGCGGCGTGCGCCGCGCTGCCCGGTGCCGGCGCGGCCGTGACCGTGTGGCTGGCAAGCGGCCAGTACTTTTTGGCCCAAAAGCAGGCTGATGAGGCCCTGCGCTGCTTTGGCGGCGCGCTGGCTTGCGCGGAGGCGGCCTTTGCGGCGGGCGACGCGGCGGCCGGGCTGCTCAGCGTGCAGGTGTGGCTGGGCGAGGCCGCCGCCTGGCAGCAGCGCCGCCGCGGCCCCGCGGCCCTGGCCGCGCTGCAGCAGGCCGCCGACCGGGCGGCCCAGCTAGAGGCTGGTTTGCTGGGCGTAGAAGCCGCCCGGCAGCTGGGCCTCGCGCTCGACCAGGCGGGGCAGCCGCGCCCGGCCCTGGCCAGCTACCAGCGCGGGCTGGCCCTGGCCGAGCAGCTGCCCGCTGGGCAGCGGCCGGCCGCCACCATCAACGCGCTGGGCGATGCCTACCTGAAATGCCCGCGCGCCCGCCCCGAACACGAGCTGGTGCGCGCCCGAATAGCCCAATTACTCGCCTGATTTTCAACCTTCCTTTCTCCCGCCCATGCCGCCCGCCGCCCGCCTCACCGACATGCACACCTGCCCCATGCTCACGCCGGGCGTGCCGCCCATCCCGCACGTGGGCGGCCCCATCACCGGGCCGGGCTGCCCCACGGTGCTCATCAGCAAGCTGCCGGCCGCCCGCGTGGGCGACCTGCTCACCTGCGTGGGGCCACCCGATACCATCGTGAAGGGCTCGGCCACGGTGCTGATTGGGGGCGTGCCCGCCGCCCGCATGGGCGACCTGACCGCGCACGGCGGCTCTATCGTGCTGGGCTGCCCCACCGTGCTTATTGGTGGATAAGGCGCGGGCGTGTAGCTTTACCCCGCTCTCTTTCCTTGTGGCCGGCGCCTGCTGTGGCGGCGGCCCCGCTTGATACAACTTAGACTTCTCCCGCTTTTTGGCTTTTAAGCGCTAACCCCATGCCGCAAGGAATACCAACCCTTGGGTTTTTCCTCGACTACTTACTGCTGCCGATTCTGGCGCTGCTCTGCGCTGTAGGTCTGTTTCTTATCAACAAGAAGCACGGCCTGCTCACCGTGCGGCAGCTGCTGGTGCTGGTGCTGCTTTTTGGGCTGCCAATGGCGCTGGCGGGCCTGGCGGGCCTCATCGACCTGGTGTTTGTGCCCTGGTATTACCTGGGCTGGCAAGCGGGCTTTTTGGCCCTGGGTATTTTCTACGTGCAGCGGCTCGACTACCTGCTGGGCGAAGACCGGCGCACGCAGCCGCTGTTCGTGCACCTGCTCACGGGCCTCATCCTGCTGCTGGGGGGCTATTTGTTTAGCCTACTGTTCAATTATTTGAGCGCGCTCAACTACGGGCTGTGGGCGGCTACCTGCCTGCTGCCGTTCTACGTGCCGCTGCTGTTCGTGCGGACATTTGAAGCCCTGATAGGTATTCCCAACGAGATTCGGAAGATATGGTACTACCCGCGCCACGCCGCCGAGGTAATGCTCGAAGACGCTGACCCTTACCGGCTCATGATTTTGGCGGTAGAGCTGCAAAAGCGCCCCGGCAGTGGCGAGCCGCCCGTGAAGGTGAAGGCGCGCACGCCCCAAGACCTGCCCTTCGGCGTGTGGTTTCAGAAGTTTGTCGACGACTACAACTACAAGTTTCCCAATGCGCCGATTCAGACGGCCAACGACCACGAGGAGGAGTACGGCTGGCTGTTTTACTACGTGAAGCCCTCGCTCTTCAGCCTGCGGCGCTACATCGACGCCGACCTCAGCATTGCGCACAACAAGCTGACCGAGCGACACCTCATCGTGGCCAAACGTGTGGAAACCCATTAGCCCTCCCTCCGATGCTGATTGCTAAGAAATACTTTGCCGTGAACTGGGTCGATGGCATGAAGCTGACCCAGCAGCACTTTTTGGACACCGACCTGCACGTGGCCGACCTGGTGCGCGACACGGCGTCGCTGTTTTTGACCCGGTACAACTTTGGACTGCTGCCGCCGGTGCACGGCACCCGGCTGTTCAGCGAGATTCAGCTGCTCGACAAGGTGGGCAACAGCGTGGTCGTGCGCGTGTCGCGCTGCAACGCCATTACGGCCGGCGGCTGCCGCATTGCCATCAACCCCGAAACGCGCGACAGCGAGGGCAACCACTTGGCGACCGCGCTGCCCGTCGATGACACCATGGCGGACGCCGACCGGCCCAACTACTACGCCATCCTGACGGTGCACCCCTTCAAGCGGGTGCCCGTGGGGCCACTCGACCCCGACGAGTCGCCGGTGCGCCACCCGTTTAGCGACGCGCGCTACAAGCTGGAAGTGGTGCAAACCGACCGCATCAAGGCCGAGGAGCTGGGGCCTTACGTGCTCATTATCGGGCGCATCATTTTTCACGATGGGCGCTATTTGGTGGACAAGGATTTTATTCCGCCCTGCACCTGCCTCGAAAGCCACCCGCGCTTGCTGGAGTACCAGGCCGATTTCGACAGCCGGCTCAATGCCCTGCAACGCGACTCGTTTGCCATCATGCGGCGCATCCATGCGCAGCCGCAGCCCTCCAGCATCGCCCGCAACGTGCGCGAGCTCTGCCTGCGCATCGTGGATTACCTGGGCCAAATCCTGTTCAACTACCGCAACCTCGACTCGCAGCACCCGCCGGTGTACCTGCTGGATTACTTTAATAACCTGACCGGCATGATTTTGACCGGCCTGTACTGCATGCCGGCGCGAGAAAAGGAAGAGCTGCTGCACTACTTCTACGAGTGGACGGCCGTGACGCCCAACGGCTTCGAGGACCTGCTGCGCAACCTGGTGGAGCTCGACTACCGGCACCAGGACATTGGGCAATCCATGCGGCACGTCGAGCGCTTCCTGACGGTGATGGAAGGCCTCTGGGCCAAGCTCAGCCGCCTCGAATACATCGGCCAGCGCAAGGATAACATTCTGGTGCAGGAGGAAGCCGCGCGGCGGCCCGGCCCCGAAACCGGCCCCAACCGCCGCTGGAGCATCGTTGACTAACCTACCCCCTACGCCCACCCATGAGCTCGCACTTTTACCAATACCCCATCCGGGTGGCCCGGCTGATGCAGGCTGCCCCGGCCAGCCGGCCCGGCCTGGCTGCCGCGGGCGGCCCCGGCCAGGAGCACCCCACGTGCTCGCTGGGCACGTCGATAGCGCAGGTGCTGCACTTGCTGCTGCACACGCGGCCGGGGCAGCTGCGCAGCGCCCCCGATTTTGGCTGCGCCATTTGGGAAGTTGAGTTTGAGAGCACCCTCGACCTGCCGCGCTGGGAAGAAAGCCTCACGCGCTCGCTGCTGGCGGCCGTGCACCAGCACGAGCCCCGCCTGCGCGACGTGAGCATCCGGGTGGCCATCGGCCCGGCCGAGCCGGCGGGCGGGCGCGCTGGCCAGCCCACCGCCCGCTGGCAGGCGCGCATCAGCCTCAAAGGCATGGTGCGGCTCACCCACGAGGCATTTAGCTACACCACGCAGCTGCAAATAGGGCAGCTGGCCGCCTGATTTTTTTGCTCATGCCCTTCAGCGACCACCGCCACGAGTTCACGCCCGAGGCCATTCGCAAGCGAATGACCCAGCACATGCTGCACCTCTGGGGCGTGAAAAGCCTGAGCAGCATCGACCCGTTTGCCCGGCTGGTGATGGAAACGCTGGCCAGCGAGCTCAACAAAATCAGCCACGAGCTGCTGGCGGCCGAGGCCGGCCTGCTGAGCCGGCTGGCCGGCCTGCTCACGCCCGACCTGCTGACGGTGCCCCGCCCGGCGCACGCCGTGGTGTGGGTGCAGCCCGCCGACGCGGTGGCCTACATGGCCCCCACCGAGAGCCTGTTTTTTACGAAGCGCGTGGCCTCGAAGCCCTACGGCGAGCTCGATACCCGCCGCGACATCTTCCTGAGTGCCGTAGATACCGTGAAGCTGCTGCACGGGCGCGTGGCCTGGCTGGCGGCCGGCAATGCGCTGTATAAAACGGATGAGGATGGCGATAAGCAGCTGGCCCACCGCACCGACCACAAGCACAAGCTGCCGCCGCACGCGCTGTGGCTAGGCCTGGAAATGCACCCCGAGCTGACCTCGCTCGACCGGCTGGGACTGTACGTGGAGCTACCCCAGATAGCCGAGCCGGAGCCGCTTTTTGACCTGCTCCAACTCGGGCACTGGTCGCTGAACGGGCAGCCGCTCGCCGCCCACCCCGGCCTGTGCCACGACCCCGCGCCCGGCCACCAGCCGCCCCGCGCCGACGCGCCCAGCCAGCTGCTGGCCGACACCAGTCTCGACCGCCTGCTGGAGCAGGACGTGAAAACGACGTACCGCAACCGGTTTGTGCACCTGCGCCAGCCCGAGCAGGCCGACCTGGCCGCCCAGGCTACGCCGTACCCAGCGCTGTTTGCCGATTATTTTGCCGCGCCGGTGCTCGAAGAGCTGGCCGCCCAGCCGCTGCTGTGGCTGCACGTGGCGCTGCCCGCCAACTTTAGCGAGGACGTGCTGGCCCGCCTTAACGTGCGCCTCAACGCCCTGCCGGTGATGAACCGCCGCCTGCACCGCCTCACCTACCGCACCCGCGTGATGCACAATATCTTGCCCCTGCCGGTGGATGTGCGCGAAACGTTTTTGGCCGTGCGCTCGCTCATCGACAGCCGCAACCGGGTGTTTACGCCCTTTCCGCTGCGCGAGGCCGAGCGCCTTGATACCGGCCACTACACCGTGCGCCGCAGCGGCATCGAGCGCTTCGACGCCCGCGACGCGCAGGAGCAGCTGCGCCACCTGCTCGAAGTGCTGCGCGATGAGGCCGTGGCATTTTCGGCCTACGGCTACGACACGGTGCAGATTGAGGCGCAGCATTTCAGCCAGCGCGTCAACAACCTGGAGCGGCTGCTGACCAACCAAAATGGGGCCGTGCGCGAGCTGCCGCACTACTTGTTAGTGAGCCCTCACGAAGAGTTTGATACGTTGGAAGTAAGCTACTGGACCACCGACTGCGAGGATGCCAACAACCTGCACGTCGGCACCGAGTTGCAGCCCTACGACATTACCTACCTCTCGGGCCACCAGCCGGTGCTACTCACCACCACCAGCGGGGGCCAAAATCGACTGCGGGCCGCCAATCAGCTCGATGCCTACCGCTACGCGCTACTCAGCCACGACCGCATCGTGACCAACGAGGACATTCGTGCCTTTATGAAAGCGGAGCTTGGCCCGCTGCTGCGCCAGGTAACTATCAGCAAGGGCGTGATGGTGGGCACGCCGGCCAAGCAAGGTTTCGTGCGCACTATCGACATTAATCTAACGCCCGCCGAGAACGCGCTGCTAAGCCAAGAAGAATGGAAAAGCCTCTGTGATAGCTTGAAGAGCAAGCTCACCAGCCGTTCGGGCCAGGTTAGCCAATACCGTTTGTTTGTTTCTCAGGCCTAAATAATTCCGTTTTGTATGAAGGCCCTGCGCTATGCTCCTGTGCTACTTTGCCTGCTCCATCCCCAGTGGCTGCGAGCGCAGATTTCAACGGATACCTGCTGCGCACCTCAGACCCGCCTAGTCATTCCGGAGCGAGCCAGTACGCAGGGGCTGTTGCG
>JAKONR010000450.1 GCA_022701825.1 Hymenobacteraceae bacterium
CGGGCAAAACCGCCGCCTACGGCCTCGCCATCCTCTCCCAAATCGACCCCAAGGCCAAGGCCGTGCAGGCGCTCATCATCGTGCCCGCCCGCGAGCTGGCGCTGCAAGTGCGCGAGGCCATCAAGGCGCTGGGCAAGCACATGGACGCCCCCGGCCTGCGGGTGGCCGCCCTCTACGGCGGCCACGCCATGCGCGACGAAGTGCAGACCCTCCAGCAGACGCCCCACGTGGTAGTGGCCACCCCCGGCCGCCTGCTCGACCACCTCGAAAAGCGCAACCTCATCCCCAACCAGCTTAAAGTAATGGTGCTGGATGAGGCCGATAAACTACTGGAATTGAAGTTTCAGCAGGAGATGGCTACTATCGTGAGTAGGCTACCCCGGCGGCGGCAGACGCTGCTATTTTCGGCCACCATGCCCGACAAGGTAATGGCCCTGGTGCGCGACTACCTGACCCGGCCCCGGATGCTCACGGCCGAGGGCGGCCTGGTGCCGGGCGCGGCCAGCGAGGGCGGCGCGGCCGTCATGCCGTCGTCGCTCACGCTGCGCGGGCACGTGCTCAATGCCGTAGAGCAGAAGCCCGCCGCGCTCTACCATCTTCTTCAGCAGCCCGAAACCGGCCAAACGCTCATCTTCGCCAACACCCGCGAGAAGGTGCAGGAGCTCGCCCAATTCCTGCGCGGCCGGGGCGTGGCGGCTGAGGTGCTGCACGGCAAGCTGCCACAGCCCGAGCGCGACAAAGCCCTGATGAAGCTGCGCAACAACTCGGCCCAGGCACTGGTAGCCACCGACGTAGCCGCCCGCGGCCTCGACGTGCCCGCTCTCGACACGGTTATCCAGTACGACCTGCCGCACGACGCCGAAACCTTCCAGCACCGCGCCGGCCGCACGGCGCGGGCCGGCGCGGCCGGCACCGCCCACCTGCTCGCCATTCCGCCCGAGCAAACCCGCGTGCAGGGCTGGCCCGCCGCCCACGCGGTGCAGTGGGCCCGCCTCACGCCCCCGCCCCTGCCCGCCGCCAGTGCTCCCCGCCCACCCCGCCCCGAAACGGTGACGCTGCACATCACGGCCGGCAAAAAGGACAAAGTGAGCGCCCACGACCTCGTCGGCGCCATTGTCAACGTCGGCGGCCTGGCCCGCGAAGACGTGGGCCGCATCGAGGTCTTCGACTTCTATTCCTACGTAGCCGTGCCCCGCAAATATGCCCTGGAGCTGAAAGAGCGCCTGAACGGCACAAAGGTCAAGCGCGTGAAAGTGCGCGTGACGGACGTGGAGTAGTAGCGCGAACTTTGTAGTTCGCGTCCGCTGGCGAGCATCCAAATAAACGCGAACTACAAAGTTCGCGCTACGGCTACCCCTAGCTGTAACACGAAGCTGCTTCCTGCGATATACCAGTTGCAGCCGCAGCCCATTGCCTCGGTTGCCGCTACTGCCATGCTATTCGCCATCCTGCTGCCCGGCATCTCGATGATATTTCGGGGCCACGTTTTGAAAGGTATTTTGTGCGGCGTGCTGCACCTCACGCTCATCGGCTGGATACCGGCCGCCATCTGGGCTGTGGCCTCCTACCAGCGCGACCTGGCCGATGAGCGCCACCGCGAAACGATGGAACTACTGGCCCGCCAGGGCCGGCGCTAGCCTGTTTCTATGCCCGAATTGCCACCCCGCCACCTACTCTTCATTTGTAGCCAGAACCGCTGGCGCAGCCTCACCGCCGAGCGGCTCTTCGACGGGCACCCCGAGGTAGTGGCCCGCTCGGCAGGCACCGAGCCGGGGGCGCGCACCCGCGTGGCGGCCGGGCATTTGGGCTGGGCCGAGGTCATTTTTGTAATGGAGAAAAAGCACGCTGACCGCCTGCGCGCCAAGTTTGCGGGCGAATTGCGGGGTAAAGCGTTGGTTAACCTGCGCATCCCCGACAGCTATCAGTTTCAGGACGCTGCGCTCGTGGCGCTGCTGCGCGAAAGGCTGCACGCCTATTTTGGCCACGACCTGCTGGCCGCGCCGTAGCGGGCGCGGGCTTACTTTTGCGGCCTATGCAATTTACCGTTGGTCAGATAGCCCAGGTGGTGGGCGGCACCGTGGAAGGCGACGCCAGCGCAACCGTGTCGAGCCTGGCAAAAATCGAGGAAGCCGGCCCCGGCGCGCTGGCCTTTTTGGCGAATGCCAAATATGAACCCTACCTCTATACTACCGGCGCTACGGCGGTCATTGTCAGCCCCGAGCTGCCCTTGCGCCAGCCGGTAGCCGCCGCCCTCATCCGGGTGGCCGAGCCGTACCTGGCCTTTAGCAAGCTGCTCGAGTTTTACCAGCAGGCCACCCGCCCGGCGCGGCGCGGCGTAGAGCAGCCCGCTTATATGGGCGAAAGCTCGACTATCGGGGCGGGGCACTACCGGGGCGCGTTTTCGTACATCGGCGAAGGCTGCGTGCTGGGCGAGAACGTGCTAATTTTTCCGCACGCCTTCATCGGCGACCGCGTGCGCATCGGCGATAATACCATTATTCACGCCGGGGCCAAAATCTACGCCGATACCGTAATCGGGCAGCGCTGCGTGGTGAAGGCCGGCGCGGTGGTCGGCACCGATGGCTTCGGCTTCGCGCCGCAGGCCGACGGCTCGTACAAGGCCATTCCGCAGATTGGCAACGTGGTGCTCGAAGACGACGTGAGCATTGGGGCCAACGCCACCATCGACTGCGCCACCATGGGCAGCACCGTGGTGCGGCGCGGGGCCAAAATCGACAACCTCGTGCAGTTGGCCCACAACGTGGAGGTGGGCGCGCACACCGTTATCGCGGCCCAGTCGGGCATCGCGGGCTCTTCCAAGGTCGGCGCTTATTGCGTGCTGGCGGGGCAGGTCGGCATCGCGGGCCACGTGTCGCTGGCCAACAAAACGACCGTCACGGCCCAGTCGGGCATCGGCAAGACGGTGCGGCAGGAAGGCACTTCTTTGCAAGGCTCCACGGCCTTCGATTTCAAGCAGAACCAGCGGGCGCAGGTCGTTTTCCGGCGCCTGCCCGAATTGGAACAACGGCTCACGGCATTGGAAAAAAGCCAGCCAGCGCCGGAAAAGCTTTAGCTTTGCGGCTGATTTGAGCCGTTAGCTATTAGCTGTTAGCTGTTAGCTCTGTTCAGTCCGGCACCAATGCCCCCCATCACCTAGCAAGCTAACAGCTAACAGCCAGCAGCTAACAGCTAAAGAATGAACGACAAGCAACACACCGTAAAAGCCCCCGTGACGGTGCGGGGCATTGGCCTGCACACCGGCGTTGAGGCCACCATGACCTTCTGCCCCGCGCCGGTGGGCCACGGCTACAAGTTTCAGCGCACCGACCTGC
>JAKONR010000451.1 GCA_022701825.1 Hymenobacteraceae bacterium
CCCCTACCGGCTGGATAAATACAGTGGAAATGCAATTGCTACTGAGCGAGTAGGGGAGAGGCGGGCAGAAGCTACTATTTTTAGTGTGGGTGTATCCTTTTGGACAATAGTGTCGTAGAATTACACAAGCATTGCCCGACTGCCGGACGCTTTACCCGGCTCGCGCAATTCCTAAAAGCCTTTTCCTGTCTTTTTTCATGCCGCTTTCTACTCCGGCGGAGGCACCTGCGCGTGCCACCACCACCGCTCCGGCTGCGGGCCAAGCCGACTCTAACACGCTTTCGTATACCCTGCCCGACCTGGTTTGCTTCGCGCATTTGCACTGGGATTTTGTGTGGCAGCGCCCCCAGCACCTGCTGTCGCGCTTCGCGCAGCACGGTCGAGTTTTTTACGTCGAAGATGCCTTCTATCACGCCGATGACCTCATCGAGCCGCATTTAGAAGTGAAGGAGCGCCAAAATGGCGTCAAAGTGTTGGTAGTACACTTGCCCCAGCGCCTGCGCGGCAATGAAGCCGCCGCCGACGCGGCCCAAGTAGAAGTTCTTAAGCAGTATTTCACCGAAAACGAAGTTGATACTTACGTTTTCTGGATTTATACGCCGATGGCTATGAGCCGGGCGCGCGAGTTTCAGCCCGTGCTCACCGTGTACGATTGCATGGATGAATTGGCGCAATTCAAGTTTGCGCCGCCCGAATTGCGCCAGCGCGAACAGGAATTATTTGAGAAGGCCGACCTCGTGTTTACGGGCGGCCAGCGCCTCTACGAAGCCAAGCGCGAGCAGCACGCCGACGCCCACGCTTTCCCGAGCAGCATTGATAAGCAGCATTTTGGCCAGGCCCGCAATCCCGAGCTGGCCGAGCCGGCCGACCAAGCCGGCATCCCGCACCCGCGCGTCGGCTTCTTTGGCGTGGTTGATGAGCGATTGGACATTGACCTGCTGGGCCAGCTGGCAACCAACCATCCGGAGTGGCAATTCGTAATAATCGGGCCGGTGGTTAAAATTGACCCCGCCACGCTGCCGCACAACGCCAACATCCACTACCTCGGCGGCAAAAACTACCAGGAACTGCCCGCCTACCTACGCGGCTGGGACGTGGCTACCCTTCTTTTTGCTCGCAACGAGAGCACCGAGTTTATCTCGCCCACCAAAACGCCCGAGTACCTGGCCGCCGGCCGGCCCGTGGTGAGTACCAGCATCCGCGACGTGGTGCGCCCCTACGGCGACCTGAACCTGGTGCAGATTGCCGACGACCCCAAGGAATTTGGCCAAGCCATTGCCACTGCCCTTGAGCAGGGCAAAGACGCCGACTGGCGCACCCGCACCGACGACTACCTGGCCACCATCAGCTGGGATTTGACCTGGCAGAACATGGTGAACCTCATGCAGGACCGCCTCGCCAAAAAATAGGTTTCTGGCTGGAATTTTCAACCAGATACGAAAAAAATACAGACACTCCCCCATTTTCTAACTCCCCATTTATGTTCGATTATCTCATCGTCGGGGCCGGCTTCGCTGGCAGCGTGCTGGCCGAGCGCCTAGCCACCCGCAGCAACAAAAAAGTGCTCATCATCGACAAGCGGAGCCACATTGCGGGTAATGCCTACGATTGCTACAACGACGATGGGATTCTGATTCATAAATACGGGCCGCACATCTTTCACACCAACTCGAAAGACGTGTTCGACTACCTCGGCAACTTCACTGAGTGGCGCCCCTACGAGCACCGCGTGCTCGCCTCGGTAGACGGCCAGCTTGTGCCGATGCCGATTAACCTCGATACTATCAACAAGCTCTACGGCCTGAACCTGACCAGCTTCCAGGTGGAGGAGTTCTTCCAGTCGGTAGCCGAAGACGTAGCGGAAATCAAAACGTCGGAAGACGTGGTGGTGAGTAAAGTAGGGCGCGAACTGTACAACAAATTCTTCAAGAACTACACTAACAAGCAGTGGGGCCTCGACCCCTCGCAGCTGGATAAGTCGGTGACAAGCCGCGTGCCCACCCGCACCAACCGCGACGACCGCTACTTTACCGACACCTACCAGGCCATGCCGCTGCACGGCTACACCCGGATGTTTGAGAACATGCTCAACCACCCGAATATCAAGGTGATGCTGAACACCGACTACCACGAGGTAGTGAAGTTCATTCCCTTCAAGGAAATGATTTTCACGGGCCCGGTAGACGAATATTTCGACTTCAAATTTGGCAAGCTGCCCTACCGCTCGCTCGAGTTCAAGCACGATACGCTGAACAAAGAGCAGCACCTCGCCGCGCCGGTGGTAAACTACCCCAACGAGCACGCTTACACCCGCATCACCGAGTTTAAGGCCCTCACCGGCCAGAGCCACCCCAAAACGGCCATCGTGTATGAGTACCCGCAGGCCGAGGGCGACCCCTACTACCCGATTCCGATGCCCGAGAACGCCGAGCTGTATGCCAAGTACAAGAAGGCTGCCGACGAAACGCCGGGCGTGCACTTCGTAGGCCGCCTCGCTACTTACAAGTACTACAACATGGACCAGGTAGTAGCTCAGGCCCTGACGCTGTACAAAAAGCTGACGGAGAAGGAAGAAGCCGCCAAGCCTGCCCGCCCGGCTATCGCTGGCTCGACCTCGCTGGTCGAGAAGCTCATCAACCGCGAGCCTGCTAAGGAGTAGTCGGTGTCACACCGAATTTTTAGAAGGTGCCCCGCTGCAAGGTGGGGCACTTTTTTTATTGGTTTAAACGCCTGCCTGAAGAGCGCTTCATGCTTTAAGTTATAACAGTTGGTGGTTTCTGCCTACATTCAGGCATGAAACGGCTGCTTATCTGGTGGTTGCTCGCCCTTAGCGGGTGGGCTTACGGTGGCTCAGCCCTGGCGCAACGCCGGCCGGGGCAGGCCTTGCGGGCGCGGCCCTCGGGAGCGCGCTACCAGCGCTCGGCGGCCTACCGCGATTATTTCCGGCCGGGTGGCCGGCGCTATCAGTACGGGCCCTCGCGCCGGGCCTACCATAATCGGCAGCCCTACCAGCCGCACACGTATTATCACCGCCGGGCGGCTCCCCGACTTCAGCCGCCGCGCCCCGAATTGCGTTTAAAGTAGCTGGCGGTGCTTCTTTACTTTAACGATTAAGCATATGGTGCGTGTACTTGCGATGCTGCTGCTAGCGGTTGGACTGCTGCTCACCGATGCCGGTCCGGCCCAAGCCCAGCGCGGTCGGGGCTACTACCGGGGGCGGGGATACTACGGGCGGCCGGGGCTGCGCTACTACGCCCCGCCGCGCTATTTTGCGCCGCGCTACTACCATTCGGCCCCCTACCGGCCCTACGGCGGGCGTTACTACTACCGGCCCCGGCCATATTACTACGGTCCGCCCGGTCCGGCCATCATCATTCGGCCCTGACGCCGGGCTGGCGGCTTCTGCCAATATTACCGACCTGC
>JAKONR010000469.1 GCA_022701825.1 Hymenobacteraceae bacterium
CGTGCGCAATCACCGATTCGCTGCCGTACTCGCGGTCCAGTAGCTCCTTATCGGTCATTTGCACCTGCTCGCCGTGCAGCGTGGCGGTGGTGTTTTCCATGGCGCCGCTCACGTAGTCGCGGGCCACAATTTGGGCGTACTTATTCCACGGAAACTCTACGCCCAAGCGCTTGGAGTAAAACTCCATCATGTCGGGCGTGTTGCCAAAAATCTGCTTGGCAAAAGGCGCGTATTTGGGCTCCAAGTAATAATTCACCTCCTTGCCGCGCCAGCTGTCCTTGTAGATTTTGAAGTCGCCGACGGCCATCATAAACAGGTAGGGCGCGTGCGGGTCGTCCATTTTCCAGGTGTCGGTGCGCAGGCCGGGGCCGGCGGGCGTCTGGCTCACGAGGCGACCATTGCTGAGGGTCACGTACTTGGCCGGCACGGTCATGGCGATTTCCTCGGTCGTCTTCTGGTTGGGCCGGTCGATGGTCGGAAACCAGGCCGACGAGCTTTGCGACTCGCCCTGCGTCCAGATTTGCACCGGCTTGCCCTTCACCGTGCTGTCGGGGTTGATGAAATACAGGCCCTTGGCGTCGGTGATGGCGGCCGAGCCCTTGGTTTTCAGCTCGTCGGGCTTGGCCGTGTACTCGATGTACACGATATACTGCTCGCCGGGCTTGAACAGCTTGCCGAGGTTGATACGCAGGTTTTCCTGGTCGGAGTAGTCGTACTTAAGCGGCTGCTGGGTGCTGCCGTTCATCAGGGCTACCGTCTTGATATCCATGCCCTGCGCATCGAGGCGCAGCGAGTCGGTAGCGTAGGCGTGGGGCTTCAGCGTCACCCATTCCTGGCCGTAGAGGTAGCGCTTGGCGTAGTCGAAGCGCACGGCCAGCTTGGTGTGCACCAGGTCATTGATTTTGGTGGCCGAGGCGCGGTAGGGGCCGGGCGCCGGGGCAGCGGGTGGGGTAGGAGCCTGGGCCTGGGCCACCACGGCGAGCAGCAGACAGCCCGGCAGCGCGGCGAGAAAAGCGTTTCTCATGAAAAAAAGCGGAGGAGGAAATAATACCAGCGTCAAAGATGCGGGCTACGCCCCGAAAGTTGCCGCGCTACCGGCCGCCCTACGCAAAACGAGCCCGCCGCTGTAACAGCGACGGGCTCGAATCAATAAAGCGGAAGGTTGCGATAACTACTTAGCCGTCAAGTTGGCGCGCAGCTCGCCGCCGCCGTTGGCGCTGGTGTGGATGTTGGCGTAGATGCGGCCCGCCGTCAGCGAGTCGGCCTGCATGGCGTTTAGCGTCACGGTGCCGCTGAAGCTGCCGCTGGTGGTGGTCGGCAAGCTAGCCGTTGGGAATGGTACGGTGGGCGCGGCCGTGGCGTGCTTGGCATTGCCATAGTGCAGGTGCGCGCCAGTGGGGGCGCCCGTGAGGCCCGTGTACGTAATGGTGTAATTCAGCGCTTTGGTGCTAGGCGTGTAGGTGCCCGTAAACGAGCCCGAGCCTGCGGCCGTTACGGCGGGCACCTCGTTGCTACCGCTCAGGGCGCCCGAAACCTGCATAGTCGGCACGGTTTCATCGTCTTTCTTGCAAGCGCTCAGTAGTACTAGGCCCGTCAATGCCGATAAGAGAAGCTTTTTCACGATAAGAAAATAAGTTAAAAAAAGGTGTGTGTGGTAGCAATTAAACCGCTGCAAAGATATTAAGGGATAGTAAGTTAAAGCGTTATAAGGTTTGGTTATTTTATTGTATTATTCTGTTAAAGCGAACAGGGTGCCGCACCAAATGCAAAGAGCCGGCCGCTGGGTAGCGGCCGGCTCAGCAGGTAGTGGCAAAGGCGGCGTTTACTTGGCCACGAGGTTGGCGCGTATCTCACCGCCGGAATTAGCGGCCGTGTGCAGGTTGGCGTACATGTTGCCGGCCAGCAGGGCGTCTTCCTGCGATTGCGTGAGCAGCGTCGAGCCCATGATGGGCGAGTAGGCCACGTAGGGAAACTGAATGACAACCGGCCCCGCCACGCCGGGCGCACCCAGGTGAAAATGGCCGGCCGTGGGCGTGAGGCCCGCGTAAGTAACTGTGTAGGTCAGTGTTTTAGTGCTCTTATTGTAGGTGGCGCTCACGTTGCCGGTGGCACTGGTCGTCACGGCGGGCGTCTCGTTGGCACCGCTAAAGGTGCCCGTCACCTGCATGGGGGCCGGGGTGGGGGAGTCCTCGTCTTTCTTGCAGGCTGTGGCCAAAGTAAGGGCTGCTAGTGCGGCCAGGAGTAGAGATTTCATAATAATCTGAAATTGAAGAGGGTGGAGAAATGTTTTACACCGTAAAGTAATGGTATAGAATCTGAACCGTTGGCACCTGCGCCGCTGAGGGGCTCGCTAATTGGTACGAGTGCTCTGCCTACCGCACCTGCTAAGAAGGCAGGCCCCGGCCCAATACGCTGCGCTAAGCTTGTCGCTCTGGCAGGGCAAGGTGCGGGGCTCCGCCATTGTGGCAGAAACGAGCGGCTGGTACGCCGCTTGTAACAAGGTCCTCGATGGCCGCGTAGCCGTCATCCTGACCAAGACATCTCTTTACACATAACATTTCAGCACCCACCTTAATCATGGGCAAAATCATCGGTATAGACTTGGGCACCACCAACTCGTGCGTCGCCGTAATGGAAGGCAACGAGGCGGTTGTAATCCCCAACTCCGAAGGCCGTCGCACCACCCCCTCCATCGTCGCTTTTTTGGATAATGGCAAGGGTGAGCGCAAGGTAGGCGACCCGGCTAAGCGCCAGGCGGTTACCAACCCCAAAAACACGATTGCCAGCATCAAGCGCTTCATGGGCCGCCACTTCAATGAGGTAACCCAGGAGCAGAAATACGTGGCCTACGACGTAGTGCCCGGCGCCAACAACACGGTAGCCGTGAAAATCGGCGACCGCAACTACTCGCCCCAGGAAATCTCGGCCATGATTCTGCAAAAGATGAAGCAGACGGCCGAAGACTACCTGGGCACTACCGTTACCGAAGCCGTTATTACGGTGCCGGCCTACTTCAACGACGCCCAGCGCCAAGCTACCAAGGAAGCCGGGGCCATCGCGGGCCTCGACGTGAAGCGCATCATCAACGAGCCTACCGCTGCAGCCCTGGCCTACGGCATGGACAAAAAGCACAGCGACCAGAAAATCGCGGTGTATGACCTCGGCGGTGGTACGTTCGATATTTCGATTCTGGAGCTCGGCGACGGCGTGTTTGAAGTACTGAGCACCAACGGTGATACGCACCTTGGCGGCGACGACTTCGACCAGGTTATCATCAACTTCCTGGCCGACCAGTTTGCTAGCGACAACGAAAACCTCGACCTGCGCAAAGACCCGCTGGCCCTGCAGCGCCTGAAAGAAGCCGCTGAGAAAGCCAAAATCGAGCTTTCGAGCGGCAACGAAACCGAAATCAACCTGCCCTACATCACGGCTACCGCCAGCGGCCCCAAGCACTTGGTGGTGAAGCTGAGCCGCTCGAAGTTCGAGCAGCTCGCCGACGACCTCGTGCGCCGCTCGATGGAGCCCTGCAAAAAGGCGCTGCAAGACGCCGGCCTGAGCGCTTCGCAAATCGACGAAGTAATCTTGGTGGGTGGCTCGACTCGCATCCCGCGCATTCAGGAAGAGGTAGAGAAGTTCTTCGGTAAGAAGCCCTCGAAGGGCGTGAACCCCGACGAAGTAGTGGCCATCGGCGCGGCCATCCAGGGTGGCGTACTCACCGGCGAGGTGAAGGACGTGCTGCTGCTCGACGTAACCCCGCTTTCGCTGGGCATCGAAACGATGGGCGGCGTGATGACCAAGCTCATCGAGTCGAACACCACCATTCCGACCAAGAAATCGGAAACCTTCTCGACGGCTTCGGACTCGCAGCCTTCGGTAGAAATCCACGTGCTGCAAGGCGAGCGCCCGCTGGCCAGCCAGAACCGCACCATCGGCAAGTTTCACCTCGACAGCATTCCGCCCGCGCCCCGCGGCGTACCGCAGATTGAGGTTACGTTTGACATCGACGCCAACGGTATTCTCAACGTAACGGCCAAAGACAAAGGCACCGGCAAAGAGCAGAAAATCCGCATCGAAGCCAGCTCGGGCCTGAGCGACGCCGACATCGAGCGCATGCGCAACGAAGCCGCTGCCAACGCCGAAGCCGACAAAGCTGAGACGGAGCGCATCACCAAAATCAACCAGGCTGACTCGCTGATTTTCCAGACCGAGAAGCAGCTCAAGGAGTTTGGCGACAAGCTGAGCGGCGGCAACAAAACCGCCGTAGAGAGCGCCCTCGCCGACCTCAAGAAAGCCCACGAGAGCAAAGACCTCAACGGCATCGATGCCGGCGTGGCTGCCTTGAACAAGGCTTGGGAAACGGCCTCGCAGGAAATGTACGCGGCGGCTGGCGCCCAGGGTGGCCAGCCCGGCGGCCAAGACTTTGGCGGTGCCAATGGGCAGGGCAATGGCCAGCAAGGCCAGCCGGCCGACCACGTTACCGACGTAGACTACGAAGAAGTAGACGGCAAATAGGCCGCAGATGCAATTGGATTCTTAGCATGTAACGGATACGGGGCTTCAGCCCCTGAGTATTCGGGTTAACTTCTACAGGTGAAGAGGCCGGGAGCGTGAGCTTCCGGCCTTTTGGCGTTTATTTGGGGCTGCTTTTCACTGGTTTTTCGAATGGGCTATCACCTACATATTACGCGCAGGGCGAAGGGTTGGAATGATGCGGACGACGTGGCGGCTATTTCGCGGGCCGAGTGGCTGGGCTATGTAGCCAGTGACCCCGAGATGGCGCTCAATGATTATAGTGTTGACCCTAACTATGGCCAGCCCGATGCGGCGGGCCAGGCCTATGACGAGCAGGTGCAAGGACTCGCGGCTTGGGTGAAGCATTCGGGCGCGGGCCTGAAAGGCGGGTACGTGTGGTTTGGCCACGAGCAGGACCGGGTGACGGTGGAAAGCCCCGACGAGGAAACGCTGGACAAGATGCTCGCCATCGCGCAAGCGCTCGGCGCCCGCGTGCAAGGCGACGATGGCGAGTATTTTGACCAGCCCGACCAGGCCAGCGTAACCGGCGCGGAAGAAGATGTACTAGCCTGGGCCAGTTCCGACTTTCGGGAGTTTCAGACTTATGCCTCGGCTGAGGCCGCACAGCCGCTGCTGGCAGCCTTGGCGCAGCAAAGCATCGACTACCGCACGTCGGTCGATAACGGGCAGCTGGCTTTTGACCCCTCGTTTGCCAATAACCGGCTCATCAGCAAGTTTATCGTGAAGCTGCGGCTGGCCGATTTTGAGCGGGGCAGCCAAGTGCTGGAAACGCTGAACGCAAACGCGCTTAGTCAGGTGGAGGCCACTCACTACCTATTCAGCTTCGGCGATGAAGAACTGTTTGACATTGTGATGAAGCCCGACGAGTGGAGTGCCTTCGACGTGACGCTGGCCACCCAGCTGCTGCGGCAGCGTGGGCGCGACATTTCGCCCGATACGCTGCGCCTGTTGCGGCAGCACCGCGTGGCCGAATTGGCCCAGCCCGACAAAGACCACCGGGCCTGGGTAGCGGGCGGCTACATTTCGGCGCTGCTCGGCGGCTTGTTCGGGCTCATGATTGGCTACCAACTCTATTTCCATCGCAAGCAGCTGCCCGATGGGCGGCGCGTGTATGCCTACAGCGCTACCGACCGCGCCCACGGCCTGCGCATCTTGGCGCTGGCCGCCGTGAGCCTGGTAGGCTGGCTGGCACTACGGTTTAGGAATTGGTATAATTATTGAAGCGGCCGCCTTCCGGCGGGCCGAGAGGCTACAGGTATCCGGAGCCAATACGTGAGGGCGCGTGCTACCCGGCTAGGTGGCCCGTTGCCAATGCATTGGATAATTGATATAATAATTAGTATATTGTTGCGTTGGGGTCAAACCCACCGGCTCACTGGCTACGTACTTCTCATTGATGAATTCCCTTTCTGCTTTGCTGCGCGCTGCCGGCCTGTTGGCGTTTGTGTTTTTAATTAGCTGCACCCGGCGCGAAACCCGGAAGGAGGGCGGCCCCAGCCGTGGCCCCGAGTTTCGGGTGCGCGCCATCGACGAAGCTTCGCTCAACGGCCTCAACGTGCTGCCGCTCAAAAAGCCGGCCGACATGGACCTGGCCCGCCGCAACCAGATTATCGCGGGCTATGTAAATAAGCAGCTGCCCCTACGCGCCCGCGTGCAACTCAATGTTTATAATCCCGGCCTGGAGCCCGTTGGGCTCGCGGGCTTCGACTACACGGTGCTCATCGATGGCCGGGTGCTGGGCAAAAACCGCCAACTGACCAACCTGGACTTGCCGGCCGGCGACTCGGTGCGCGTGCCCGTGGCCTTCGAGTTTAATACCTACAAATACCTGGGCGACGATGCCATGCCCGCCCTGCGCAACTTCGCCCTGGGTTTTGGCGACCTCCAGCGTCGGCGCATCACGCTGCAAGTGCGGCCCCTGCTGCGCACGGGGCGGGGCCGCGTAAGCCGGGCCAGCCAAATACTGGCTCCGCCCCTGGCCCTGCGCCCCTAGCCGGGCTTTTGGGCCCCAAATGCCAGCCCGGCGAGCGGGCCAAAGTTGGTTTCCTTAAGCTTGCCATAACTGCCGTTCGGCGGGCCTGGCCGGCGGTTCGGCTAAATACCCCGGCAATAGCCCGGCATGAGCCGTTGGTTTGCGTCAGCTTAGCGCTACGCACCAAGGCGCGCTGGCCGGTTGTTATGAAGGCTACTCGGTTTTTTTCTTTCTACGCTCCGGTGCTGGCGGGGCTGCTGGCCAGCGCGGCCAGCTGCACCCTGCCCCAAACCAGCCGCGAGGCTGGCGCGCGGCAGGAGCCTAAGTTTCGGGTGCAGTCCGTCGAGCAAGCCTCACTCAATGGCCTCGACGTGCTGGCCTTGCGCACGCCGGTTGACATGGACCTGGCCCGCCGCAACCAGATTATCGCGGGCTACGTCAACCAGCAGCTGCCGCTGCGCGCCCGCGTGCAAGTGAGCGCCTACAACCCGGGGGCTACCAAAGCCACCATCGCGGGCTTCGACTACACGGTGCTCATCGATGGCCGGGTGCTGGGCAAAGGCCGCCAGGTAGCCAGCCTGGAGCTACCGGCCGGCGACTCGGTGCGCGTGCCCGTGGCCTTCGAGTTCAACACCTACAAATACCTGGGCGATGATGCCCTGCCCGCCCTGCGCAACTTTGCCCTAGGCTTTGGTGATGTTCAGCGCCAGCGTATTACGCTGCAAGTGCGGCCCCTGCTGCGCGTGCCCAAAGGCCGCCTCAGCAGTCCCGACAGCCGCACGGCCCTGGCCTGCGGCCCCGCCGGTGCGCCTGCTAATGCCAACGCGGCCGTGGCGGCTGCCCGCTCCAACTAAGTACTTATAAATTATCCCCCTCCTTCCGCTCGCCCGGCCGGCCGAATTATTCGGTAGGCCGGGCTTTCAGTGTAAGTAAGCGCGCCCAAAAAGCAACTTCAGCCAGAAACCAGCTACTGCTTACGCGGGCTCTTCCGTGGCGGCTTCCTCGATTTTCTCCTTGGCCTCCAACCGGTCTTCGGCGTCGGGCGCTTCCAGTTCGGCTTCCTGCGCCTGCCAGCCCTGGGGCTCGTAGCTGAGGCGGATGTAGATGGGGTAGTGGTCGGAGCCGATGTGCGGCAGCCGCTCCAAGTGCTGCAGGCGAAAATGCGCCGAGTGAAACACGTGGTCGAGCGGCCAGCGCAACAGCTTGTAGTCGGCGTGAAACGTGGGCAGCAGGCCCCGGCCCACGCGCGGGTCGAGGAGCCGCGCCAGCCGCCGAAACAGCTCGGAGGTGTGCGACCACGCCACGTCGTTGAGGTCGCCGGCCACGATGGTGGGCCCGTCGTGGTGCTGAATGGCACGGCCCACCAGCAGCAGTTCGGCATCGCGGCGGGTGCTGGTTTTCGACTCTTTGGGGGCCGGCGGCTTGGGGTGCACAAAGTGCAGCGCTACCTGCACGCCGCTCGGCAACTCGACCCGCCCGTGAAACGACGGAATGCCGGGGTCGAGAATAAACTGAATCTCCTTTTTGCGCAGCGGCAGCCGCGAAAAAACCAGCATGCCGTAGGTATTGGGTAGCGGGGCGTGGCAGGTGTGCGG
>JAKONR010000493.1 GCA_022701825.1 Hymenobacteraceae bacterium
CGCTGCTCAAGGCCGCCGAGAACGGCAAGCACGTGTCTGTGCTGTTTGAGGTGAAGGCGCGCTTCGATGAGGAGCGCAACATCAGGGAGGGCGCGCGGCTCGAAAAGGCCGGCTGCTTCGTCATCTATGGCGTGGGTAAGTACAAGACTCACACCAAGATGCTGATGATTATCCGGAAGGAAGGGGAGAAGGTGACGCGCTACGTGCACATCGGCTCGGGCAACTACAACGAGCAAACCTCGCGCCTCTACACCGACCTGAGTATGCTGACGACCAACGACACGTATGGCCACGACGTGTCGGAATTTTTCAACGTAATCACGGGCCACTCGCAGCCCGACGACTACGAATACCTCATCACCGCGCCCAAGGACATGCGGCAGCAGCTCATCCACATGGTGCGCGAGGAAGCCAAAAACGCCAAAAAAGGCCTGCCCAGCGGCATCGTCATGAAGATGAACTCGCTGGAAGACCGGGAGTTGATTGACGAGTTTTACAAGGCCAGCAAGGCCGGCGTGCCCATCCGCTGCATTGTGCGGGGTATTTGCTGCCTGCGGCCGGGCCGCTTGGGCCTGAGCGAAAACATCGAGGTGCGCAGCATCGTGGGCGAGTACCTGGAGCACGCCCGCCTGTTTTACTTCCACCACAACGGCGAGGCGCGGCTCTACGCCGGCTCGGCCGATGCCATGGTGCGCTCCTTCGACCGCCGCATCGAGGCTATCTTCTTGATTCAGAACCCGCAGCTGCGGCGCGAGGCCATCCACATCTTGCAGCTCAACCTGCTCGATAACCAAAATAGCTACGTGATGCGCGAGGACGGCGCCTACATCCGGCAGCAGCCCGCGCCCGGCGAGGCTACTGTGAATATTCACCGCGACTTCTACCGCCGCCCCGACGAGGCACAGCTCGCCAATGCCACGCCCGAAGGCCTGCTGGCCCTGCTGCACGAGCAGGCCGCCCAGCGCCAGCGCCTGGCCGCCGCCGAAGCTACGGCCGCCGCCGCCGCGGTTATCGCGCCCGCGCTAGTTGAGGACGGGGCCGATTCCTTCGGCCAAGGCGACGTGATAATGGACGAGGAAATAGAGCAGGAAAACGACATCGCCGCTACGGTGGTAGACTAAAAGTATGTAAAACGGAGTGGCACGCCGTTTCCGCGTTTGGGTTAGAACCTTGCGCGGAACCGGTGTGCCACTCCGTTTTACACTTATGCTACCACCCCGTTTTCCACGTCCGGCACCGGCAATATCTTCGGGTGCTCATTGGGGTTTATCTCGTCAAAATACTGCTCGAACAGCGCCTGCAAGAGCCCGTCTTTCAGGCCGATGTCGGGCACTATCATGCTGCTAACGCCGGCCCACTCCATGGCTGATAGGTAGATGTGGCCGGCGGGCACTATCACATCGGCGCGGTCGGGGTTAAGCATGGCCACGTTCACGCGCTCGCTCATGCTGAGGCCGCCAAGGCGCTCCAGCAGCGCTTGCAGGCTGCGGCGGGTGGCGGGCTTGTGGCCGCTGGCGGCGGGCGTCATGCTGTAAAGCTTGCCGATGTTGCCGCCCGTGCCGATGGCCCGCGTGACGTGGTAGCGGCGGGCATTTTCGCGCACCCACTCCTCCATGCGCTGCCAGAGGCCGTTCATTTCCTGCACGGTGCCGCCACTTTGCTCTTGCTGCATGCGCCGGATGGAGCCGATTTCGAACGACTGCGCGGCCACCTTGTGGCGGTCGTGGTAGATGTTGAATTCGGTGCTGCCGCCGCCCACGTCGATGTGCAGGTAGTGGCGGTTGTCTTCGAGCAAATGCTCGATTACGCGGTTGATGTACGAAGCTTCGGCCTGCCCGTCAATTACTTGGATGTCAAGGCCCAGCTCCTCCCGCACGCGCGCGGCCACGGCCGCGCCGTTGGCGGCCGTGCGCATGGCCGAGGTGGCGCAGATGAGGTGGTGCGATACTTCGTGCACCTCCATCAAGAGCTTAAGCGCGTGCAAAAACTTAACGAATTTGTCGGCCTTGGCGGTCGGAATCTCGCCGGTGGCAAATACGTCTTCGCCCAGCCGCAGCGGGTAGCGCACGTACTCGACGCGCTTGAGGCGGTAGCGCCCATTATAAAAAAGCACTGCCGAAATCTGGCAGCGCACAGCGTTGGAGCCAATATCAATGGCGGCTAATTTGGTGAGTTGATACTCCATAGACCGCAGATTCAAACGGATTTGTAGGATTGAACGGATACGCCCGGCTGCGCCGGGCTGGCTAAGCAACTACCCGGGATAAGCTGCAAAGTTGGGGCATGCGGGCGTTTTTGTGGCTGCTGACCCGGCTAATTTGTGCGAAAGCCAGGTTTTCTTCGCTAGCCGCCACGCTACATAGTCAGCCTGGCGCAGCCGGGCGTATCCGTTCAATCCTACAAATCCGTTTGAATCTGCGGTCTACTTGTCGATGCGGAAGCCCAGCCCAAACTGCACCAGCGTATTCTCCTCCGAAACCTGGTACGATACCGAAAACGCCAGCGTCTCGATGAGCGGGGCCAGGTAAAGGCCGCCGCCGTAGCCCGCGTGCCAGCCGCCCGGCGAGGCGCCCTGGTAGTACACCCGGCCTTGGTCATAGAAGCCAAAAACGCCGTAGTAGAAGGGCAGGAAGTGATTTTTGCTTTGGCCCAGCGCCAGGCGCAGCTCCGTGTTATAATAGAGGCTAGCGTCGCCGGTGAAGCGGTTGCGGTAGTAGCCGCGCAGGTTTTCGGCCAGGCCCAGGCTGGTGAGCTTATAGAAGGGAATGTGGGCCGAGTTGCCGTAGTTTTTGGCACCGCCGCCGCGCAGCGCCAGCGTGACCGGGATGCCCAGCCGGGCCGTGCCCAGGTACTCGGCCGAGGCCTGGGTGAGGCCGTAGAATTCCTCATAGCCCGTAAGCTGGCGGTACGAGTCGTGGCGCACCAGCAGGCGCACGCCGCGCTGGGCGAAGGTGCTGCGGTTGCGCAGGTCGAGGTCCAGCACGGCATTCAGGCCCGCGAGGCGCTGAAAGTCGGCATTCGGGCGCGGGTTGTCGGGCAGCGGCTGGCTCAAATCGCGGCCCAGCTGGCTGTCGCTGGTGTAGCTGGAGGTGTAGTACTCGTACGACGGCCCCACTCGAAAGACGCTGCGCTGCCAGAAGGTGCGCTCTACGAAAGCATTGAAGGTGATGCCTTTGTAGCGGGCGCGGTAGAAGTTAGCCTCGTACAGGTCCTGGCTTTTCTGCGAGTTGTTGCCGATGCCGAAGAAGTTGTAGAAGGGAAAGTAGCTGCCGTAGTTGACCGCGCCGCCGAGGTCGAGCTTGCCGATGGCGTGGCGGTGGCGCGTGCTGGCCGCCAGCTGAAATTGCCCGGCCGTCGAGGTTTGCAACCCAAAATCGTAGCGGCTGCTGTAGTTGGGCTTGCGGAAGCCCTGCTGAATGAAGCCGATGCCCAGCGACAGCCCAAAGCCGTCGTTGCGGTTGTAAAACAGCCCCAGGCGCGGCCGGTAGGTATTGTATTCAAAGGCCTCGCGGTCGTAGAGGTTCACGCTGCGGCTGGTGCTGCGGCGGTCGTCGGTTTCGGGGCCGCGGCCCAGGTCGGTGCCGGGCGTGTCGTACACTTTGGTAAGGGCGCGCAGGCCGCTGGCCCGCGAGTCGTCGGCTATCTGGTCTTTGCCCGCGCCCCCAATCACGCGCACCAAAATGCTGTGCCGCCCGCCCTGGCCGGTAATTTGGAAGATATCCTGGCCATTGAGGCCATAAAGGCAGATTTCCTTGGTTTCCTTAGGCTCGAAGGTGCGGTCGAACAGCGCCGGGCCGTTGGCCTCTGCGGTGTCGCCCTTGCGGTCGAACTCCTGCACGCGCACCCGGCCGCCCGGCAGGCGCTCAACCTTGAAAATCTCGGCCTTATTGGAGCCTACTACATCGACGCGGCGGGCCAGCAGCGCGTAGTAGCGGTCTACGGCGCGGGGCAGGGCCTGCATGCGAGCCTTGAGCTTGCGGTTGATGTCCTGGCCCGAAAGTGGTTGAACCTCAGCGGGCAGCGTGGCCGTGGCCTCGTCAATGACGGCGGGCGTGAGCTGCTGCTGCAAGTACTTGGCCGCGTCCTGCCAATCCTGGCGGCTCAGGCTTTGCAGCAAAAAGCGGTCGAGGTGGCGGGCGGGCCAGTTCAGGCTTTTCATGTCGTGAAACTCGGCCTGAAAATCCTCGATGCTCGGCACGGCCCACTCGCGGTTGGCGAGGTAGGTGAGCAGGCCGTTCCAGCGCGTAAACGACTGGTCGCGGTCGCGCGGAATGGGCCTGTACACGGTGCCTTTGCCCTTGCCCTGGTCGTAGCCGGCCCACTTCCAGTTGTCTTCGTGCTTGCCAAAATCAGCCACCAGCATGTCAAAAACGCGGGCTTTGGCCAGCGCCGGGGCATCGACGCGGTTGTCGTGGTCTTTGTAGAGCTGGCGCAAAAAGCTGTAGCTGCGCCGCACCTCATCGGCTTTGGCAAAGCCCGGCAGGTTGGGTTTTGGGTCGCCGGGCCGCTCCTCCAGCGTGCCGAGCAGGCCCGCGTAGTCCTGGCGGTAGGGGCCGAGCTGGTTGTTGTCGGGCAGCCGAAACAGGCGCGGCCGGGCGTGCAGAATGTCGGTGTGGTCGAGCAGCGCGCTGATGGGCAGCCCCGAATACGGGTTGGCCGTGGCCGTAATATCCCGCAAAATCGGCTCCACGAACGAGTTGCGCAGCTCGGGCGGCAAGATGGTCGTCACATCCTTATCCACCGACCGAAACACGTACTCCGCGCTGTCGGCCGCGATGAGCTTGAGCGAGGTCGTCTGGCGCCCGCCGCCCCGCCCAAACGGCCGCAAGCCGCCTTTTTCGGCCTTGAGATTTAAGGTATTAACTTTAATCGGCTGGAGCCACGACGTGCGGTAGAGCGGCCCGATAAAGAAGCGCTTGCTCGCGCCAGCCCGGTATTCCGGCCCCGGCGCCACCACCGTCGCGGCCTGAAACGGCGCATCGGGCCGGCGCTCGGCCGGCGTTTTGGCCACGCCGGGGCACTCCGTAATAAAGGAGTTGACCGGCACGCGCGAGGTGGTATCCGCGTCGCAGGGCGAGCGAAACAGCGTGCCCGCGTAGGATTCAGTGGCCGGCTGGTCGCTGCCCGCAAAGGCGTAGAAGCGGTTTTTTACCGAGCCGTCGGCAAAGTATTCGATGGTGGCGTAGCCTTCCTGCTTTTCATTATAAAGCGAAGCGCTATTGACCCCGACGTGCTGGCGCTGGGCAAAGCTGCCGGCCACCAAATGGTAATTGCCCTGCAACGGCGTGAGCTGCAACGAAAAGTCGTGCGCGGCGGCGTACACTACGCCGGGGTTGCTTTGCAGGGTGTTCAGCAGTTCTTTGCGCAAGGCCTGGTAGCCGGGGCTGGCCAGGTCGCGCGGCGTGCCCACGTTTTGGCGGTAGGCGGCGTAGAGGGTGCCCAGCACCGGCGGGCTCAGGTGGCGGCTCAGCGGCTCGTGGCCGCCATACACGCCATTGGTCACCACGGGGTGGTGGCCCAGCAGCAGCAGGTTTTTGCCCCGCGTGTCGTCAATCAGGTCTTGCAGCTGCTCCCGAAATTCCTCCTGGGTCAGCGTTTTGCAATCGGTATCGGGCGCCTCGGGGCGGTCGTAGGGGTGCGTAAACCAGGGCGTATTCAGGGCCACCAGCCGCACCAGCGGGGCCACATCGACCACCTCGGGGCCGGGGCAGCCATTGGTGGGCAAAAAGGCGTTCTGGCCGGGCAACTGCTGCTCGATGTAGTTCTCCAGGCGGCGCACGGCCTTCAGGCCGTCGCGGCCCGAGTTGGCCCAGTCCTTGTCGCCGGGCAGAAAGTAGATTTTGCCCAGCGGCAAGCCCTTGACCAACGCGATAAGTGCGTCGGCCCGGCTTTTTTCGGCCTGCGACAGGGCGGTGTCCTTTTTGGCGGCCAAGCCTTCATTAGCCACAATATCACCGAGGTGCACGACGGTGAAAGGCGTAGTCTGGCGGGCCAGCGCCTGGTGCAGGGCTTGCAGGCGGGCGGCGGGCAAGTCGCCCTGGGCCGTATTGCCAAGCAAGAAAACTGTGTGCGCGGGCGGGGTAGTTTGGGCAGAAAGAGAGGTGGTAGCCAGCCCCAGCAGGGCCAGCGAAGCGAGGAGCGTTTTGGGCATAAATACGAGAATAGGGATGTATTTACGGAAAAACGCTCCGCTGAGGTTGTCACGCGGCCCTAAAGCGCTGCTCGCGCTACTGCCCGGCCAGCTCGCGCAGCACCTGCGGCACGCCCATGCTGGCGGCCTCCACTACGTAGTGCACGCCACGCCGGCCCGTTACCTCGGGCTGGTGCGGGTCGATGACGTAGACCGGGCAGCTGGCCGGCGCGTAGTGCAGCAGCCCGGCGGCCGGGTACACTTGCAGCGAGGTGCCCACCACCAAGAGCACGTCGGCCGTAGCCGCGATTTCGGCGGCCTCCTCAATGGCGGGCACCAGCTCGCCAAACCACACGATGTGCGGGCGAAACTGGCTGCCGTCGGGCGCGAGGTCGCCGACGTTGATATCGCCGTCGCAGTAGTACACGGTAGCCTCGTCGGCCACCGAGCGCATCTCGTTGAGCATGCCGTGCAGGTGCAGCACCTGGGTCGAGCCGGCGCGCTCGTGCAGGTCATCCACGTTTTGGGTGATGATGCTGACCGTCCAGCCCGGCACTTCCTCAAAGCCAGCCAGGGCCAGGTGCGCGGCATTGGGCTCGACGGTGCGGGCCTGCGCCCGGCGCTTGTTGTAAAAGTCAAGCACCAGCGCCGGGTTGCGGGCAAACGCTTCGGGCGTGGCCACGTCCTCGATACGGTGCTCTTCCCAGAGCCCGTTGGTGTCGCGGAAGGTGCGGATGCCGCTCTCGGCCGATACGCCGGCCCCGGTGAGCACTACTAAATGAGGCATGATTTCGCTAGTTTTAAGTGGGTTAGGTCTGCGTAAGGTCATGCTGAACGCAGTGAAGCAACTCGCAGCTTGCAGTAATTTCTGGCGCAAGCAACGAAGCAAGCAAGATGCTTCGCTGTGCTCAGCATGACGGGCGTATCAACGTTCTTAACTGGCCGATACTTGCTCGTATTGCTTTTCGGCAAAATTGCGTAGGCGCTGAAAGGCCGCATCAACCTCCTGCGCATCTTCGCTGAGCAGGTTGCCATATACTACGCGGTCGGTGGCGCGCAGGGCGCGGCGCACATCGTCGTCGTTGCTGAAGTGTTCGACCAGCTCCTTAGTGGTTAGTGAGTTAAGATTGGTGTCCTCCAGGCTGGATAGGTAGTTTTTCCAGAGTACGACCACCCGCTCTACCACCGGGGCCGAGCGCGAGAGCGCGAAGCGCTCGGCGTGGCGCGCAAACTGCGCCAAGAAGTACACGTGGTTTTTGCGGCGTTTGTAGAGGCCGTAGCGCCGCCGCCAGCGCCGGCCAAACAGCGCCGCGCCCGCCGCCGCCAGCGCCAGCACCCCCGCCAGCCCCGCCAGCCAAAAAGGGTAGTTGAAGGCCGGTGTCAGCGGCAGTTGGCGTAGGTCTTGGTGCAGGGTGGGTGGTGTGGTGGCGTTGCCTAGCAGCGCCGGGGCCGTGCGGCGCAGCTGCACTTGGGCCGGGGGGGGCAGCAGGCGCAGGGTATCGGTGCGGCGCAGCACCAGCACCGGCAATTGCAGCGCCTGGGCCGGGGCCAGCGAAAACGTGCGCAGGTGGTACACCGTGCGGTCGAGGCTGCGGCCATTGCGGGTGCGAGTGGGCTGCCAGGTGCGGCCCACGTACTCAAACGGCGCGAATTGCGCCAGCGAGTCGGGAAAAACCACTTCCTCATCGGGCGCGTGCTCGTAGCGCAGCTCGTAGTCGAGGGGCTGGCCCACCGCCACCTCGGCGCGCGAAAAGCGGCCCGTGGGGCCTTGCGCGCGCGCCCCCAGGCTGCTGCAAAGTAGCAGCGAGAGCAGGAGAAGGGGCCCGGCAGGGTTTTCTTTCAGCCCCAAAAGCCGCCCAAAGAAGCAGGCCAATTCATGATTCATACTTTTTGATTCCTAATGCAACTAGTGTCCGCGCCGCTGAAACAGGCCCACCAGCTGGGGCACAAAATCCTCATCGGTGCGCAGGGCCAAAAAGCCGACCCGCTGGCGGCGGCACAGCGCTTGCAAGGCTTGCTGGCGCGCCTCGGTCTGGGCGGCGTAGCTGGCCCGAAAGCCCGGCGCCGACGTATCGACCCAGCGCAGCACGCCGGTTTCGGCATCGCGCAGCGGAATGATACCCAGGGCCGGAAACGCGGCTTCTTGCGGGGCCAGCAGCTGCACTACCAGCAAGTCGTGCTGGCGGGCCAGCATGGTAAGCTCACGCTCGTAGTTTTCGTCGATAAAATCGGAAACGAGCACGACCAGGCTGCGCCGGCGCAGTAGGCTCAGGGCCAGCTTGATGCCCGCGCCCAGGCCCGTGTGCCGCGAGGTGGGCTCCAGCCCAAACAGCCGCTGAATGAGGGCGTAGGCGGGCCGCAGCCCCTTGGCGGGCGGCAGGTACAGCTCCTTGTGGTCGGAGAAGGCGAGCAGGCCCAGGGCCGAATCTTGGCGGGCGGCCGACAGGGCCAGCAACCCGGCCAGGTCGCGGCCCACGTCGAGCTTGCGCTGGCCGCTGGCGGCGTGGCCCACGCGCTGCGAGGCGCTCACGTCGAGGGCCACCAGCACCTGCTGCTCGCGCTCTTCCTTGTAGGTTTTGACGAACGTGCCGTGGCCTTTGCTGCTCACGGCCCAGTCGATGGCCCGCACCTCATCGCCGTACTGGTAGAGACGCACGTCGTCAAACTCCAGCCCCGTGCCCCGGAATACCGACCGGAAATTGCCTTGTAGCTGGCTTTCCACGGCGTGCCGCATGCGGATTTCGAGGTGGCGCAGGCGGCGCACCAGCCCCGCGAGGCTGGCCGGAAAAGCAGCGGAAGAAGCGTCGGGAGCGGCCATGGTAGAAGCGAAGCTACGGCGTATGAGCTATTTTTGAAGGGTGAACTACGCTCGTTTTATCTCCGTGCGGCCCCTGCTGGCCGCCAGCGCCCTGTGCCTGGCCGTGCTCGGCGGCTGCGCCATCCCCGAAGAGGTAGCGCCGCCCCGGCAGCTGCTGCCCAAAGACAAAATGGTGAGCCTGCTGGTGCAGCTGCACCTGCTCGAAGCTCGCGTTGAGGGCAGCCGCCTCCCGCCCGATTCGGCGCGGGCCTTGTTTCAGGCCCAAAAAACGGCCTTGCTGTGGAAGAACGACCTGAAAGCCGCCGACTCGCTGCTGGAGCACAGCTACCGCTTCTACGCCGTCAACAACAAGGACATGGACGAGATTTATAAGGCTGTGGTCGACTCGCTTGAGCGCCGCGAAGCGCAGCTCAACGGCGGCAAGCCGGGGTCGTCCGCCCACCCGTGGTAAGCGGCGGCGTAGCGTGCCCTTAGCCCTGCGCTACAGGAGCCGGCCGCCATTGGGCACGGGCGCGGCCAGGGCCGTGAGCACGATGTGGCCCGCGGCGTCGGGCACGCCCAGTACCAGCACTTCGGAGCGAAAAGGGCCAATCTGGCGGGGCGAAAAATTGACCACCGCCAGCACCTGCCGGCCCACCAGCGTGGCGGGCGTGTAGTGGTGCGTGAGTTGGGCGCTCGATTTGCGCAGGCCGATTTCGGGGCCAAAATCCAGCAGCAGCTGGTAGGCGGGCTTGCGCGCTTCGGGAAACTCGCGGGCTTCGACAATGGTGGCGGCGCGAATGTCGACGCGCTCAAACTCGGGCCAGGTGAGGGGAGATAGCATAGGGTATAGCCGATAAAAGCTGCCGGGCGGTGCGCCCAGGGGCGTTTTTGGCCCGCAAGCTAACGCCGGGCCGCTGCCTACGCCGCCTCGTCGGCCCACTCGGCCAGCTCGCGCAGTTGCTGCTGCACTTGGGCTTCCCACCGGGCCTGGGGCTCGGGCTTGAGGCCGTGGTTGGTGTCGCGGTCGTACTGCTGCTCGGCCTTTTCCCACTCGGCATACACGCCCTGGGCGAGGGTTTCGAAGGCGCTGCCCAGCTGGGCGCAGGGCACGCGCACGGCGGCCAGCTTTTGGCGCAGGCGGCGGGCATACACCTCCGTGATGTCGAAGTGCAGCTGCTCGTGGCGCAGCAGCCGGGGCGTGGCGGTGCCGGGCTCGCGCCACCACGACGCCGTGGGATCGAAAGCCGCCTGCACGTGGCCCGTAAACTGCCCGCCCTTGCAGGCCACCTGGGCCACGATGGTAGCCGAGGTGAGCGCCGCGTGGGCCTCGCTGGGCCGGGGCCGGCTCTTAAAATCGGCGAGCGTGAGCGGGCGGCTGGCCGACCAGTGCAGCGTGCCGCCTGCCGTGCCAGCCTGGGCGTGGGCAGCGGGCGAAAAAAAGCAGGCCAGCGCAAGCAGCGCGCCGACAAATAACTGGTGAAGCATACGTGAAAAAGGGCCGCCAAAGCTGCCCTTTTGCCAACGCCACCCAGCGCTAAAAAGTGTCGGCTGCGCCTACCCAGCCGGCTGGCCCAGCACCAGCACCTCTTCGGGCCCAGCCAGCGTGGCCGCGCTAGCGGGCACGGCGGGCAGGCGGGCCCCCGGCCGGCTCTGGCGTCGAAAGCGCAGCAGCAGCACCACAGCCACCACCGAGAGGCCCGTGAGCAGCCCCAGCCACACGCCCGGCGCGCCCAGCCCGAGGCCAAAACCCAGGCCGTAGCCGATGGGCAGCGCCAGCGCCCAGTACGCCAGCAGCGCCACCACAGAGGGGATTTTCACGTCTTCGAGGCCGCGCAGCGCGCCCAGCCCCACCACCTGCAAGCCATCCGACACCTGAAAGGCCGCCGCGATGGTTAGGAGCGTGGCGGCCTGCGCCAGCACCTGCGGGTCGTGGTTGTAGAACTGCGGAATGACGTGACGCAGGGCCAGCATTAGCAGGCCCATGGCGCTCATGAAGCCGAAGGCCAGCCAATAGGCCGCAAAACCCGCCTTTCGGGCCTCGGCCAGGTCGCCGCTGCCGCGCAGGTTGCCTACCCGGATGGTGGCCGCCGCCGCAATGCCGGTAGCCGCCATATACGTCACGGAGGCCACGTTGATGGCAATCTGGTGGGCGGCCTGGGGCGTTACCCCAATCCAGCCTATCATCAAAAACGACGCGCTGAACGCGCCCACTTCCAGCATCATCTGCACCCCGATAGGCAGGCCCAGGGCCAGCTGCCCGCGCAGCTCGGCCAGGCCCGGCCGCAGCCAGGCGCCGGCCTCGGCGGGGCGGCGCCTGCGCAGCTGCTCGGCCCGTAGCACGTACTGCGCCATGAGGGCGGCCATGCCGACGCGCGAAATCAGGGTGGCCCAGGCGGCGCCCATCAGGCCCAGGGCGGGCGCCCCGAAGTGCCCGAAAATGAGGGCGTAGCAGAGCAGCGCGTTCACCAGGTTGCCGGCGATGGAAAGCTGCATGGCCTGCTTGGTGAGTCCCAGGCCCTCGGCCCACTCGCGGAAGCCCTGAAACACCATGAGCGGCAGCAGCGACCAGCCCACCACGCGCACCCAGGGCGCGGCCAGCGCCACTACTTCGGGCGCTTGCTTGAGCAGGGGCAGTAGCAGGGGCAGCAGCTGGCTGAGGCCCACTAGAGCCACGCCCACCAGCGTATTGAGCCATACGGTGCCCACCAGCAGGCGGCCCAAAAAGGCGTCGTCGCCGCGCCCGTTGGCCGCCGCCACGCGCGGCACCGAGCCCATGCTGATGCCCAGGCCCAGCACCAGCAGCAGGGTCGTCACGCTCACGCCCATGCCCACGGCATCGAGCGGCAGCTTGCCGAGCTGGCCCACCATCACGGAGTCGCACACGCCCACCAGCACGTGGCCCAACTGGCTGAGCACGACAGGGTAAGCTAGAAGAATAGTAGGGCGAAAATGCGCTTTCAAAATGTAATACGGCTTACTTAAAAACGGGTCATGCTGAGCGTAGCGCAGCGGAGTCGAAGCATCTTGCTTGCATAGCTAACCTCTATTACGCTAGAGATTACCGCACCAGCCAGGATGCTTCGACTCCGCTGCGCTGCGCTCAGCATGACGGGAATAGGGGGCTTATTGCCTACAAAATTACGCCCGCGCCAGCACCACGTCGGCAAAGTCGCCGGCCGCGTCCTGGAAAACCTCCACCACCCGCAGCCCGACCGCATCGGCCAACGCCGCGATTTGGGGCAGGGTAAATTTGAAGGAGTTTTCGGTGTGAATGGCCTCCCAGGCGGCAAATTCAAAGGCCTGCCCGAGCGCGCCGATACGCACGGTTTGGGCGCGGCGGCTCACCAGCCACGAGCGCATGGCCCCGGTGCTGGGGTCGTAGTCGGGGTAGTGCTGCCAGTGCGCGGGGTCAAAATCAGCATCAAGCTCGGCGTTGAAGCGGCGCAGCAGGTTGAGGTTAAACTCGGCCGTGACGCCCTGCGCATCGTCATACGCAGCCCGGATGCGGCGCGGGTCCTTGCGCAGGTCGAAGCCCACGAGCAGGCGGTCGGCAGCGGTGAGCGGGGCGGCCAGCGAACGCAGAAACTCCTGCTGGTCGGCGGGCGGGAAGTTGCCGATATTGGAGCCCAGAAAGAGTACAGCCTTGGCCTCGGGCCGCTCGGCCAGCGTGGCCAGGGCTTCCGAATACTCGGCCGCCAGCGGCTCGGTGGGCAGCGCGGGCAGCTCTTGCCGCAGCGAGGCCACCAGCTCGTCGAGCGCCGAGGGCGAAATATCGACCGGTACGTAGGTGAAGGCGGCGGCTGGCTGGGCCAGCAGCTCGCGCAGCAGAAGCTTGGTTTTCAGGCCGTCGCCGGCGCCCAGCTCCACCACGGCCAGCGGCTGGCCGGCGGCCGTGCCCGCCCGCAGCGCCCGCACGATGGCGGCGCCCTGCGCCTGAAAGATGCCCAGCTCGGTGCGGGTGGGGTAGTACTCGGGCAGGGCCATTATCTGCTGAAACAGCCGGCTGCCCGCCGCATCGTAGAAGTACTTGGAGGAAAGCGTTTTGGGAGTTTGGGCGAAGCCGTGGGCTACGTGGTCGGCCAGAGTGGACAAGGGAAGCAGAGGCAGGAGGTGGAACGTCGGAATAGGAAAGCCGCAAAGCGGGCAGATGTTAGAAAGTGTACCGTAAGCTTTAGCTTGCGCACGGCCGGGTGGTGCTAAGAAGGTCATTCACAAGCTAAAGCTTAGGCTACACCGGCTCTTTCTTGGGCCACAGCAGCGAGGCGGCCACCGAGCCCAGCAGCAGCCCGCCCACCACGCCGAGCGACACCGGCACGGGGATTTCAAACTGAAAGTGCTCGCGCAGGAAGTCCTCCGCCAGCAACTTGGCCCCGATAAAAATGAGGATGAGCGCCAGCCCGTAATTCAGAAAGTGAAACGCCGCCATGAGCCGCGCCAGCGCGAAGTACAGCGAGCGCAGCCCGAGCAGGGCAAACACGTTGGAGGTGTACACGATAAACGTATCGCGCGAGATGGCCAGGATGGCCGGGATAGAATCGGCGGCGAAAACCACGTCGGTGGTTTCGACCATCACCAGCACTACCAGCAG
>JAKONR010000497.1 GCA_022701825.1 Hymenobacteraceae bacterium
CGTGGGCCAGCTGCACGCCGGGCGCGCAGCCTTGGCCTTCAATGAATTGATGGATGCGCCGCAGAAATTCCACGTGCACATCCTGCCAGATGCCGAGGTCGTCGGGCGTGATGCGGCCCTCGGGCGACACGGCCGTAGCCTCGATAATAATAAGGCCCGCGCCGCCCACGGCGCGGCTGCCCAGGTGTACCAGGTGCCAGTCGGTAGCAAAGCCCTCGACGGCGCTGTACTGGCACATGGGTGACACCACGAGGCGGTTTTTGAGCGTGAGGCCGCGCAGGGCGAAGGGTTCGAATAAAGCAGCCATAAAGGAAGGGAAGGGTTCAATATAAAAAGCGGCGGCTGGCTAGCTAAGCCAAAAAGCCGCCAAGTGACAACCAACAACTGCTAACCGGCTCAGAGGTTGTAACCGCCGCGCTTAGGGCAGCCCGTGGCAACGCGCGGGGGCCATTGGCACGTAAACGCGGGTAGTTCCCCCTTCTTTATCAATTCGTAAACTGCTATGTTTCAAGAGTCTTCTGCCGCGCCCTCGCTCGACCACGTAGCGCAGCACCTCGCCGAGCCCGCCGCCTGCGACACCTCGCGCCGCCACTTCCTCAACCACGCCGGGCGCGGCCTGCTGGCCGCCAGCATCGCCACGGCCCTGCCGCTGGCCGCCGCCGAAGCCGCTGACCTCGACGGCTTTGGCACGCCCGCGCCGCCCACCGGCCCGCTCGACATCAAGCTGCCGCCCCTCGAAGCGCCTACCGACCCCAAAGGCGGCGCCTTTCTCAACCCCGACGCGCCCGACCAGCGCGTGGGCTTCGCCATCGTGGGGCTGGGCCACCTCACGCTCGAAGAGATTTTGCCCGCCTTTGGCCAAGCCAAGCACTGCAAGCCTGTGGCTCTGGTGAGCGGCGACGCCGAAAAGATGGCCAAAGTGGCTAAGCAGTACGGCATTAAGCCCAGCAGCTGCTACTCGTATCAGACCTACGACAAGCTCAAGGATAATCCCGAGGTCCAGGTTATTTACATCGTGCTGCCCAATTCGCAGCACCACGAGTTTACCCTGCGGGGCGCGAAAGCAGGCAAGCATATTCTCTGCGAAAAGCCGATGGCCAACTCCGTGAAAGAGTGCGAGGAAATGATAGCTGCCTGCGAAAAAGCCGGCAAAAAGCTCATGATTGCCTACCGCATCCAGTACGAGCCCCTCAACCGCGCCGCCCAGAAGCTGGTGCGCGACAAAACCTACGGCCGCACCAAGCTCATCCAGATGATGAACTGCCAGAACCAGGCCCACGACCAGCAGTGGCGCCACAAAAAAGCCCTGGCTGGCGGCGGCTCGCTGCCCGACGTGGGCCTGTACTGCCTCAATACCACGCGCTTTTTGCTGGGCGAAGAGCCCACCGAAGTAAGCGCCCAAATCTATAGCACGCCCGGCGACGACCGCTTCCGGGAAATCGAAGAGAACGTGAGCTTTACGCTGCGTTTTCCGAGCGGCGTTATCGCGCAGTGCATGACGGGTTACGGCTCGTTCAATAACAAAAGCTACGCCGTGCACGCCGAAACGGGTACTATCAAAATGGACCCCGCTTTCCCCTACAAAGGCCTCAAACAAGAACTCGTGCACGCCCCCAACGGCAAGCAGGTAACCGAGCAGCCCAGCAACCCCGCCAAGCAGCAGTTTGCCCTCGAAATGGACCACATGGCCGAGTGCGTGCGCGACAATAAAAAGCCCTACACCCCCGGCGAGGAAGGCCTGCAAGACCAGCGCATCATGGAAGCCATCTACCAGTCGGCCAAGGAGAACAAGCCCGTCAAGCTCACCGCCGGCGTGGGCAAAACGGACGCCTTTCGGGGCACGCCGCCCACCGACGAAGAGGCGAGCTAGAAAGTAGCCTGTCATTGCGAGCGCAGCGAAGCAATCGCACCTGTTCTAGCGCCCTGTTCGGGTTCCGCTCGGGTGCAATTGCTTCGCTACGCTCGCAATGACAAACGCTTTTTTAGCTGGAGAACAAAAAATCCTTCCTACCTTGCCGCCGCAAACAGCACCACCCATGTTCACTGCCCGCTACTTTTTTGGCTACTTCTATTTTACGCCGCCCGCGTAGAACGAGTCGCCATGTAGCTATCCCCCAGAGATTTTAGCAGCGCCACTCGTTCCGACGAGTGGCGCTTTTTTTATGTTTTCCGGCCGTTACCAGCGGGCCAACCCAAGCACCAGGCACCAGCCACCAAGCACCATGAAAATCGCCATCCAGGGTTTCCAAGGAAGTTTTCACGAAGTAGCCGCCCGCCAGTATTTTGGCCTGAATGCCGCGTTGAGCTTCTGCGCCACGTTTGGCGAGGTAGTGGCCCAGGTGGCCGATGGCCGCGCCGGGGCCGCGCTCATGGCCATGGAAAACTCGCTGGCCGGCAGCATCCTGCCCAACTATTTACTCTTAGAGCGCCACCCGCTCACCATTACCGGCGAGGTGTACCTGCCTATTCATCAGCACTTGCTGGTGCTGCCCGGCACCACGCTGGCCGACGTGCAGGCCGTGCACTCGCACCCGATGGCCCTGCGCCAGTGCGGCGACTACCTCAGCCAGTACCCACACTGGCAACTGGTTGAAACCGAAGACACCGGCCTCAGTGCCCAGCTGCTGGCCGAGCGCCGCACCCCTGGCGTGGCCGTAATAGCCGGCGCGCAAGCCGCCGAGGCCTTCGGCCTCGAAATCCTGGCCCCGGCCATCAACGATGACCCCAACAACTACACCCGTTTTCTGGTGCTAGAGCGCGCCGCCGAGGCCGCGCCCGTAGCCCAGCCCGACAAGGCATCGCTGTATTTCTATACCGCGCACGCGCCGGGGCAGCTGGCGCAGGCGCTCACGCTCATCGCCAGCCACGGGCTGAATTTGAGTAAGTTGCAGTCGTGCCCGCGCCCCAGCCAGCCCTGGCACTACGGCTTCCACGCCGACGTGGAATTTGCCGCCCCGGCGCAGCTAGCGGCGCTGCTGGCCGAGCTGCCCGCCGTGACGGAAGAGCTGCGCGTGCTCGGCGCGTATGCGCGGGGTAGCATGGATTTTGGGCGGGAGGCGGTTGGGATGCCCCACCACGCCCGTCATGCTGAGCGCAGCGAAGCATCGCTATCGCTTCGTTGAGTAGTGTGGAAAATGCAGTAGAGATGCTTCGGCTCCGCTGCGCTCAGCATGACCAACGAGCTGTTAACTGTTAAATGCTATCTGTCAAATGACTATCACCCCCGCCAGCCGCCTGGCCAATACCGGCGAATACTACTTCTCGCGCAAGCTGCGCGAGCTGGCCGCCCTCAACGCGGCCGGGGCCAATATCATCAGCCTGGGCATCGGCAGCCCCGATTTGCCGCCGCACCCGAGCGTGGTAGCGGCCCTGGCGGCTACCGCCGCCCAGCCCGGCGCCCACGGCTACCAGAGCTACCAGGGCACGCCCGCGCTGCGCCAGGCGATGGCGGCTTTCTACCAAAAAAGCTACGGCGTGGCCCGCGACCCCGCTAGCGAGGTACTACCCCTGGCCGGCTCCAAAGAAGGGCTAATGCACATCGGCATGGCCTTTCTGGAAGCTGGCGATGCGGTGCTCATCCCCAATCCCGGCTACCCGACCTACCACGCCGTGGCCGAAATCTGCGGGGCCGAGGTGCGCGAATACGACCTCACGGCCGAAACCGGCTGGCTGCCCGACCTCGCCGCGCTGGCCCGCACCGACCTGAGCCGGGTGAAAATGATGCTGGTCAACTACCCGCACATGCCCACCGGCACGCCGGCCAACTCCACTTTTCTGGCCGAGCTGGTGGCCTTTGCCAAAGCGCACGGCATCATGCTGGTGCACGACAACCCGTATGGCTTTGTGCTGAACGAGACGCCGCCCACCAGCCTGCTCAGCGTGCCGGGCGCCAAGGAAATAGCGCTGGAGCTCAACTCGCTCAGCAAAAGCCATAACCTGGCCGGCTGGCGCGTGGGCATGCTGGTGGGCCGCGCCGACTGGCTGACGGAGGTACTGCGCTTCAAGAGCAACATGGATTCGGGCATGTTCCTGGGCATTCAGCAGGCGGCCGTGGCGGCATTAGCGCTGGGCGAGGACTGGTTTGCGGAGCTAAATGCTACCTACCGCGCCCGCCGCGAGGTAGTGCGCGAGCTACTGGCCGCCCTCAGTTGCGAGGCCGCGCCCGGCCAAACGGGCCTCTTCCTGTGGGCCAAAGTACCGCCCGCCTACGCCGATGGCTACGCCCTCAGCGACGCTGTGCTGGCCGGGGCACGGGTATTCCTCACGCCGGGCGGCATCTTCGGTAGCAATGGCAACGGCTACATTCGGGCCAGCCTGTGCCAGCCGGAGGGCTTGCTGCGCGAGGCGCTTGATAGAGTTAAGAGTTATGAGTTGAGAGTTAAGAGTTAGCTCTCATTTTGATAAGACTAACTCTCAACTCATAACTCATAACTCAAATGACTATCACCATCATTGGCCTCGGCCTCATCGGTGGCTCGCTGGCGCTCAGCCTGCGGCAGCACGGGCTGGCAGGCCAGCTCATCGGGGTCGAAAGCAACCCGGCCTACGCCCGCCGGGCGCTGGAGCTGGGTTTAGTTGACGAAATCGCGCCCGACCTACCGGCGGCCGTGGCCCCGGCCGGCCTTATCATCGTAGCCGTGCCGATGGACGCCATGCTCGCCGTGCTGCCGCAGGTGCTCGACCTCATCACCGACCAGCAGATTGTTATCGACGTGGGCTCGACCAAGGGCAACCTGCTGGCCGCTGTGGCCGACCACCCGCGCCGCCGCCGCTTCGTGGCGGTGCACCCGATGGCCGGCACCGAATACTCGGGCCCCGATGCGGCCGTGCGGGGTTTATTCGAGGGTAAGGCGCTGGTAGTCTGCGATGCAGCGGACAGCGACCCGGCCGCCGTGGCCACGGTGGAGGCGCTGTTTCGGGCCTTACCCATGCGGGTGCTGCACCTCGGCGCGGCCGACCACGACCTGCACACGGCCTACGTGTCGCATATCTCGCACCTCACCTCGTTTGCGCTGGCGCTCACGGTGCTGGAGAAAGAGCGGCGCGGCGAGCAGCGCATTTTCGACCTCGCGGGCGGCGGCTTTGCCTCCACGGTGCGGCTGGCCAAAAGCGCGCCGGCGACTTGGGTGCCCATCTTCCGCCAAAACCGCGAAAACGTGCTCGACGTGCTCGACGAGCACCTGCACCAGCTGCAAGAGCTGCGCGCGCTGCTGGCCGGTGAGGACTACGCCGGGCTGAGCGCCGCGCTGGCGCACGCCAATGAGATACGCAAGATTATTCCTTAGAAAACTGGTGAATGGGTGGACTGGTGAAAGGTTGAATTGAGTAGGCGTGTTCACATCCATCATTCAACCAGCCACCAGTCAATTCAACAATCCGACACTCCAACAATCTAACAATTCAACCATCCAACCCCCATGTTCGACCGTCTTTTCAATCGCCAACCCAACGACAAACCCTTCCTCATCGCCGGCCCGTGCTCGGCCGAAACCGAGGCGCAAGTGATAGAAACCAGCCAGCGACTGGCCGCCACCGGCAAGGTGCAGGCCCTGCGCGCCGGCATCTGGAAGCCTCGCACCAAGCCCGGCGGCTTCGAGGGCGTGGGCGCCAAAGGATTGCCCTGGCTCAAGAAAGCCAGCGAGCTCACCGGCCTGCCCGTGGCCGTGGAAGTAGCCACCGCCAAGCACGTCGAGGACTGCCTGGCCTTCGGCGTGGACCTGGTGTGGGTGGGCGCGCGCACCACCGGCAACCCATTTTCGGTGCAGGAAATCGCCAACGCGCTGCGCGGCGTGGATATTCCGGTGCTGGTCAAAAACCCTATCCACCCCGAGCTGGAGCTGTGGGTGGGCGCGCTGGAGCGCCTGCAAAAGGCCGGTCTCAAGCAGGTGGGCATGATACACCGGGGCTTTTCGAGCTACGGCAATACCGACTTCCGCAACGCGCCGATGTGGCACCTGCCCATCGAAATGAAGCGCCGCCTGCCCGAGCTACCCATCCTCAACGACCCGAGCCACATCTGCGGGCGGCGCGACACGCTGTTTGGCGTGG
>JAKONR010000019.1 GCA_022701825.1 Hymenobacteraceae bacterium
ACGCCCGCCACCTACGGCACCCCGCAGCGCAGCAGCACGGGCTTCGACGCCAAGCGCTTGCAAATGCTGCTGGCCGTGCTGGAGAAGCGCGCCGGCCTGCGCCTGGGCCAGCACGACGTGTTTTTGAACATCGCGGGCGGCCTGCGCCTCGACGACCCGGCGCTCGACGCGGCCGTGTGCGCGGCGGTAGTTTCTTCGTTAAATGATTTGCCGATTCGGGGCGACGTTTGCTTTGCGGCCGAGGTGGGCCTGAGCGGCGAGATGCGCGCCGTGCCGCGCCTCGACCAACGCCTCTCGGAAGCCGAAAAATTGGGTTTTAAGGAGATGTACGTATCACAATTCAACGGAAAGAACCTCTCGGAGCAGGAACGCAGCAATTTACGCGTGCAGCCCGTAGGGCGTTTAGATGAGGTTTTGCAGGGTTTGTTTGGCTAGAAACGGAAGCGGCCCGGCCAAAAAAATGGTTGGGCCGCACTAGTATTATTCGTAGCGATTGCAGTTTAGTGCGCGGCGTCTGCTATCTTCGAACCGGGAATTGACTTTTCCCGCGATGCTGATTTGCTAACTACATTATTTTTCTAGGTGGTCGGGAAGGTGCCACCCCGATTTATTTGGTGCGCTATGACTATTAAATTTACTTCTATTCTTACGTGGGCGGCCGGACTACTACTAGCGAGCGCGGCCCCCGCAGCAGCTCAGGCGCCGGCGGCAGCTCAGCCGGGTGGCGTTGCTATTCTGACCGGGCACATCAGCAGCCCGCAGCAGGATACGATAGCGGTTACTATTAAAGACAACCCTTTCGACCCCAAAGAGCGCATCACGTATGCCCGCGTAGATGAGAAGGGCGACTTCCGCCTCAGCGTGCCCGTAACCGGCTCTACCAGAGCCGATTTGGTGTACGGCGACGACGTGGCCGACCTTTACCTTGACCCTGGCACCGACCTCGACGTGCGCTTTAAGGGGAACGATATGTCGGGCACGGTGAAGTTTAAGCCCAACGATATGCCTACTGGCTTTGCCACGAAGCTGCGCAACGGCGGCAACCTCACCGACGAGCAGCGCCACCGCCAGCAGATGGCCAACGCCAATAATTACCTGTCGGAGTTTGATGCGCAGTTCGTGTCCAACGACGGTTTTCAGGTGCTGCCCGACAACATTCAATTGTACGAAGCACCGTTTATCTCCTTCATTGAGTACCGCCTCAAACACGAGAAAAACTTCCTGGAAGACCGCGCGGCCAAGCAGTCTTTTACCATTGATTTTTATAATTATGCCAAGGCAGAGGTTGCTTATTCCAACCTCAACGACCGGCTAACCTTTCAGGACCTGCGCGAGCAGGTGGTGAGCACCGAAAGCCGGCTGGCCATGACGCCGACCTACTACGACTTTTTGCGCGACCCGCTGCTGTACACCGACCCTACGGCCGCCCAAAACGAGCAGTTCCAGGAGTTTTTGCTCAACTACATTCACCACACGGCCGCGCAGCAAAAGCACCTGCGCACCGACCCCGACTTCTATCCGTTTTGCTACGCGCTGGCCAGCAAGCGTTTTAGCGGCGTGCCCAAGCTCATCACGCTGGGCCGCATCTTGCAGGAGTCGTTCCGGTTTGGGCACATCCGGCAGTCGGAGGCCATGCTGGCCGACTACCGCAACCTCGACACCAAGCACCGGTTTTTGGCCACGCTGGAGGGCGATTTTAATAGCCACCGCACTCTGGCCATTGGCGCGCCCGCCCCGGATTTTCGCCTTGCCACCTCGACCGGCGACACGGCCAGCCTGCGCAGCTTTCAGGGTAAGCTGGTGTACCTGAACTTCTGGAAAACGACCAACGGCCTGTGCCTGCGCGACCTGGCCTACGCCCAGGATTTGGCCAAGCGCTTTGAGGGCAAAAATATCGTGTTTGTGAACGTGGCCCTCGACGATGCGGAGCTGCCCTGGAGCCAGCTGGTGAAGGTAAAAAAGCTGCCGGGCGTGCACATGCGCCTGGTGGGCGGCTACCAGTCGGCCACGGCGCGGGCCTACGGCTTGCAGGAAGTACCTACGTATCTGCTTATTGGGGAAGATGGCACCATTCTCAACCCCAAGCCCAAGCGCATGAGCAGCCGGGCGGCGGTGGATGAGATTAACCAGTCGTTTGGGAAGGCCAGCACCTACAGCGCGGCTATTACGCAGTTGTCGCCCGGTGCAGGCGGCAAATAAACCTACGCTTTTACAGCGTGGCTTGGGCAGCGCTACCAGCAGCAAGCTGGTGGCGCTGCCCAAGCTTTTTTGGGTGGCAGCCGCGGTGCAGCGCAAAACATTCGCCGCTCGCCGCCGCTTACCGACCTTTACACTCGTGATGCGCTCCTCCTCTCTTCGCGATGCCCGCTCATTTATGCGCAAGGCCACGCTGCGCCGCGTGGCCAACGGCCTGCAAGTGGTGGCCAGCTACATTGTAAGCCGCCTCACGGGGCGTGCCCGCGCCTGGGGGCTGCCGGTGGCCATGTCCTTTGAGCCCACCACGAGCTGCAACCTGCGCTGCCCCGAATGCCCAAGCGGCCTGCGCTCGTTTACGCGGCCCACGGGGATGCTGCCGGCCGAGCTGTTTCGGCAAACGATGGACGAGGTGGCGAGCCGGCTCTGGTATCTGATTTTCTACTTTCAGGGCGAGCCGTACCTACACCCTGAGTTTCTGGATTTGGTGGCGTATGCGAGCCAAAAAGGCCTCTACACGGCCACCAGCACCAACGCGCACTTCCTCACCGACGACAACGCCCGCCGCACCGTGGAAAGCGGGCTCGACCGCCTCATCATCTCGCTCGACGGCACCACGCAGGAAGTGTACCAGCAGTACCGCGTGGGCGGCAAGCTTGAGAAAGTGCTCGCCGGCACCCGCAACGTGGTGAAGTGGCGCAAGGAGCTGAAAAGCAGCACGCCGCGCATCATTTTCCAGTTTTTGGTAGTGCGCCCCAACGAGCACCAGATTGAAGATGCGAAGGCGCTGGCCGAGGCCCTGGGCGTAGACGACGTGTGGTTCAAAACCGCCCAGATTTATGACTACCAGCAGGGCTCGCCGCTTATCCCAACCATCGACTACTACTCGCGCTACCAGAACAACGGCAACGGTACCTTCAGCCTGAAAAACAAGCTGGTGAACGGCTGCTGGAAAATGTGGCACTCGTGCGTCGTTACCTGGGATGGCAAAGTAGTACCCTGCTGCTTCGACAAAGACGCCGAATATCGCCTCGGCGACAGCCAGCACGAGAGCTTTCAGGCCCTGTGGCACGGCCAGAAATACCAGGGCTTCCGCCAAGCGCTGCTCAAAGGCCGCGACCAAATCGAGATGTGCCGCAACTGCACCGAGGGCACCAAAGTGTGGGGCTGACCGCAGATTCAAACGGATTTCGCAGATACGCCCGCCTGCGGCGGGCTGACTACTTGGACGCAGGAGCGGCTTCGCCGTTTCTTTTTAAGAGTAGGCTGAAGGCCACTCTGCGTTTGATTAGTCAGGCCGCCGCAGGCGGGCGTATCTGCGAAATCCGTTAAATCCGTTTGAATCTGCGGTCTTGAAGCGGCGGTTACTTGGTGCCTTTTACTAGGTTTTTGCCCAGCGATTCTACCTTCAGGATAAACTGGTCTACGTCCTCATTGGCGTACACGCCATAGGCCGAAGAGATGGTGCCCTTGGTGCCGTCGGCGGTTTCGATGGCGTAGAGAATAGCCATGTCGTCGGGGTTGCTTTCACCCTCGAAACGGAAATAGTCCACGATGGTGGTTTCCTCAGGGTCGAAGGTGCGGGCGCTATCGTTGTCCATGGTGGTCAGGCGGCCGTCCTGCACGTTGAAGTCGTGGGTGTAGCCCTGGCTTTTGAGCTTCTTCTCGACCGTAGTCATCGACGTCATTTCTTCTTTGTCCTGCATGGCGGTAGGTGTTTTCTTGGGGTGTTTGGGAAAGGGCCGAAAGCAGGCCGCCCCGGCTATACGGAGCCGGGGCGGAACTAGGTTATGGTCGAGGAATAAGTTTTTGGGCGCGGCGCTAGCGGCCGGCCGCGCGCGCCTCTATGGTGCGCTGCAAGGCGTCGACATCGAGCGCCGCGCCGCAGGCCCCGCCGCAGCCCTTGGCGCAGCCGGCCTGGCCTTTGGCGGCGAAAGTGAGCCACACGCGCCGGCCCAGGTAAAACGCGGCGGCGGCGCAGAGGGCAAGAATGATGAGCAGCTGAGCGTCCATGATGCGAATAAAACTGCGGGCGCGGCGCGAAAGTTTAGGAACCAAGCGCCCTGCGGGGCCGGCGCCACTACAAGGCTCCTAGCATCGCCAGCTTCTTGGTGATTTCGTCCGCATCGTTGGCGCGCATGACGAGTACGCCTTTGGGGTCGAGCAGCAGGTAGGTCGGGTATTCCTCCACGTTATAGCCCGAGATAACCGGCCCCTCGCCAGCCTGTAATTCTGATAGTTGCAAACCCGGCACCCCGTGCTGCCGAATAGCGTGCTTCCACTTGGGCAAGTCGGCTTTGTTTTCCATTGCGATGCCGATAATAGCGAGTTTCGGCGCGTATTGGGCGTGCAAAGCTTTTAGTTTAGGCATCGACTCGATGCACGGCCTGCACCAATGGCCCCAAAAATCGAGCAGCACGTACTTGCCCCGGTACGTGGCCAGCGAATGCTCGACGCCGGCCGTATCGGACACGGTAAAATCGGGCACCGGCCGGCCCACCGTGGGCTGGTTGCGCAGCACCAGCAGCTTCTTAGCCGCCTGCCGGCCTTGAAAGCTTTGCTGCACCCTGGGGGCCAGCTGCTTTAGCAGCTGCTCGTACTGGGCCAGCGGGTAGCCTGGGTTCATCAGCAGTTGCCAGTACAGCAGGTGGGCGCTGGTGCGGGCCGCAGGGTGGACCTTAATGAACTGAATAGTCGCCTGATTGTAGCGCTGCTGAATAGCATTGAATTCAGGCTTGGTTTTGGCCGCTCCAACGTCGTATTTCCAGGCTACCGTGCGGTTGTGTTCGTCAAGCAAGTTGTTTTCCGGCGTGCCCGTTACCCGGATTTTGCCCGGCTGCGCAGAATTGCCCTGCACCAGCAGCTTGCCCGGCTCCGCCCAAAAGCTGGCGTAGCTCGAACTACCCGCGATGTACAAATCTGCCATGCCATCATCACCGGGCGTCGCCACGTGTGTGAACTGACCATTGGCGGCTACCCGCACGGTATCGGTATGACGCGTGCCCTGCCGCGTGTACCAATACAGCAGCGGCTTGTCGCCTAGCCCAGAAACACTGCCCGTAAGCTGGCAGGTTTGGGCAAGAACAGGGCTGGCCAGCAGCGTAGCCAGCCCCAGAGTTAGCAGTGTTTTCATGAGGCGCAAAGAAAGTGCGCTCCAAGCTAGGCCTGAAACCCCTCCTGCCAGTGCTGCTTCATCACGGCCTGCATCTGGTCGTGCACCAGGCCGTTGGTGGCCAGCGTTTCGCGGCTGAAAACCGGGTCGCCATCCTTGAGCCACTGCGTGACGCGGCCGCCGGCCTCGCGCACCAGCAGGATGCCCGCCGCTACGTCGTAAGCGTTGATGTTGAACTCGAAGTAGCTGTCGAAGCGCCCGCAGGCCACGTAGGCCAGGTCGGTGGCCGCCGAGCCCCAGCGCCGGATGCCGCGCGAGTGCTGCGCGTACTCTCTCAAGATGGCCATGTAGGCGTCCATGTGGTCGAACTTGTAGAACGGCAACCCGGTGGCAATGAGTGTGTCCTCGGTGCTGGCGGCGGTGCTTACGCGGATGGGCTTGTCGTTCAGGAACGCGCCCTGGCCCTCGGCCCCGCGGAAGCACTCGTCGCGGCTCACCTCGTAGACTACGCCCAGCACCGGCACCACGCCCCGCGCCAGCGCCACGCTCACGGCGAAGCACGGCAGGCCGTGGATGAAGTTGGTGGTGCCGTCGAGCGGGTCTATTATCCAGCGGAATTCTACGCTCTCGTCGTCGTTGGCCACGGTGCCTTCTTCGGTCACAAAACCCGCCTCGGGGAAGAGTTTTTGCAGGCCCTCAACCAGCATTTTTTCCGATTCTTTATCGACGTAGGAAACCAAGTCGTGCAGGCCTTTGGTCACGATTTTCGACTGGTCGAACTGCGTAACCTGCTCGCGGATGAAAGCACCAGCCTGGCGGCAGAGGTCGGCTACGGATTGGGAAAGCTGGAGAAGGTCGGGGGTCATGGAGAAGGTATTCAGTTGAAAAAGAAATCGTGTGTCATGCTGAGCGCAGCGAAGCATCTCGCGTGGTGCAGTAACTCAGTGCACTAGCAACGAAGCGAGCGAGATGCTTCGCTGCGCTCAGCATGACGGTTAGTTATGGCTTCCGCACCAGCGGCGCCACTACCGCGCCCAGCAGCAAGAGCACCGCCAGCCCTTGCGCACCGCGCCCTATCAGCTCGCCGTAGCGCACGTAAAAGGTCTGCTCGTCATTGAGATGCACCACGCCGCGGCTGGCAGCGGGCACCCAGGTCGGCGCGAGCTGCGTGATGTCGCCCTGCTGGTTGATGAAGCCCGTGTAGCCGGTGTTGGCGGCGCGGGCCAGGTCGCGGCGGGTCTCGATGCAGCGCAGGCTGCCGTAGCGCAGCAGCTGGCGGTAGCCGGGCGAGTCGTGCCACCAGGCATCGTTGGTGCAGAGCGCGAGCAGCGTGGCCCCGTTGGGCACGTATTCGGCCACGAAGTCGCCGTAGATAGATTCGTAGCAGATGAGCGGCGCGGGGCGCAGGGCCGGTGCGCCGGCCGGGGCCGCGTACACAGTGCGCTCGGCCTGGCTGCCATATGAGCCCACAAAGCCGCCCAAGTCAATGTTATTGAGCACGCTGCTGAGGATGGGCGGAATTTTCTCAACCCCCGGCACCAGCCGCGACTTGTGGTAGAGGGCCAGCGGGGCAGTAGCGTTGGCGAAGTAGGCGGTCGCGTTGTACACGTCGTAGTAGCCCACGTCGTCGCGGTAGCGGGCCGTGGCGCTGGCCGCTTCTTTGCTGGGGTAGCTACCGATGGTGGTAATGCCCGTGAGCAGGGCCACGCCGGGGTGCTCATTCAGCCACTGCCGCACGCGCTGAATATCGGGCTGCCGCTCGATGGTACTTTCCCAGTGATATTCCTCCAGGGCCGTTTCGGGCCACACTACAAGGCGGGTTTGGGGCGTGAGCTGCTGCTCCGACAGCGTCAACATGCGGCTTATTTGCTCGGGGTAGGGCACGTAGTTGGGGCTGCCCGCAAATTTCTCGGCGTAGGGGTCAAAATTGGGCTGCACCACTACAACTTCGGCCGTGGGGCCTTTTTCGTGGTACGCGGCACCTAAGGCGTAGGACAAAGCTATGGGCAGTACTACGACCAGCACGGGAATTAAAAATGAGGTTTTTTTGCGCTCAGCATCGCTGTCAGCGTTCCAGGGCAGACCAGCTTCATTTTTAATTTTTAACTCATAATCTTTAATTAAAGACCTAAATACCAGCAAACTCACCGCCCACACCCACACCGAGCCACCCAGAAAGCCGGTGTACTCGTACCACTGCACCCACTGCGGCGCGGCGGCAAAGCCGTTGCCCAGCGTGAGCCAGGGCCAGGTAACGTCCCAGTGCAGGTGCAGCTGCTCGAAGGCCAGCCAGTATACGGGCAGTGAGAGGTAGCCCACGCGGTCGCCCAGCCGCTTTTTAGTTCGCCGGAAGGCCATGAGCGGCAAGCACATGAGCGCGGCATTGAGCACCACGGCCGCGATGCCGCCGCCCAGCGTGCTGTAGCTCACCCACCAGGTAGTGAGCGCGTTCCAGAGCACCAGCATGAAGTAGGTGGTGGCAAAAACCCGCCCTTTGCGCGCGCCTTGCCGCGTGAGCTGCCGCTCTAGCAGCAGATATGGCACCCAGGCCACCAGTAGCAGCAGCGACGGCAAGGCCGCCGGGTGCGGCAGCCAGCCCATTGAGAGCAGCAGCGCGCCGAGCACGGCCAGCACCGGCGGGCGCAGCCAGAAGCTAGTCGGCGTCGTCAAGGTCGGGGGCGTCGGCTGCGTCGTCGTCAGGGTCATCGTATTTGCTGCGTTTCTCGATTTTGGCACCTTCTACTACCAGTACTATCTCGCCCTTGATGGCGGGGCGGGCGGCCAGCGTGGCGGCCAGCTCGCCGAGCGGCGCGGTGAGGGTTTCTTCAAAAAGCTTGGTCAGCTCGCGGCTGACGGAGGCCGGGCGCGCGGGGCCAAACACCTCGGCCAGTTGCGTGAGCGTTTTCACGATGCGGTGCGGCGACTCGTAGAATATCAACGTCCGCGTCTCCCGGGCTAGTTCGCGCAGGCGGGTCTGGCGGCCTTTTTTGGCCGGCAAAAACCCTTCGAACGAAAACCGCTCGGCCCCAAAACCCGACTTTAGCAAGGCCGGCACGAAGGCCGTGGCGCCCGGCAGGCACTCGACGCGCAGGCCGACGGCCAGGCACTCGCGCACCAGCAAAAAGCCGGGGTCGGAGATGCCGGGCGTGCCGGCGTCGCTCACGAGGGCCATGCGCTCGCCCTTGGCCAGGCGCTCGAGCAGGCGCGGCGCTACCTGGTGCTCGTTGTGCAGGTGGTAGGCTTGCAGGGGCTTCTTTATTTCGAGGTGCTGCAAGAGCCGGCCGCTGGTACGGGTGTCTTCGCAGAGAATGAGGTCGGCCTCTTGCAGCGTGCGGATGGCCCGCAGCGTAATGTCTTCGAGGTTGCCGATGGGCGTGGGCACAAGGGTCAGGGCAGCGGCTTCGGGCATAGGGCAAAGGTAGATGTAGCGTAAGCTTTAGCTTGCGAGCGAGCACCGCGAGCAGCGGCGTGCGCAAACGTTGGCGAACGTGGCTGCTCGCAAGCTAAAGCTTACGCTACACCGCGCTACAACCCAAACGGGCGAACCTCAGTAAACTCCCCTACCCATTTGCTAAGCTCCTCCCCCATCATGCCCGTTGACCCCAATAACCGTCCCATCCGCGTCATCAACGACGATACGACCGAAGAAGAATTTGCCGCCGGCCTGCGCATTCCGCACGCCGACCCGCCCAAGAATGAGGCCGCCCGCGGCGGCTTCGGCAACCGCGATGGCAAGGAGGGCTTCGGCACCGACAGCAGCGAGGGCATCACGGCCGTGGCCATGAACGCCCGCACCGACGCCCCCGACAGCGAGCAGCCCGGCGACAACATGCGCACCGCCGATGAGGGCGCCGACCAGCGCCGCAACCAGGACCTGCCCAGCCCCGATGACGAGCGCGACGACGACGGCCGCCGCCCCCACCGTGGCCCCGTCGATGAGCTCGAAGCCGATGACCTACGCAAAGGCCCCGACGAAATGGAAGACCCCCACTCGCACGTGGGCATGGGCCAGATGGCCCCTAAAACCCCGAAACCCATCACCGGCACCGATACCAACGCCGAGCTCACCGACCCCGGTGCGCAGGATTCGGCCATTGACCAAGGCTTTTAATTCAATTATGAATTAGAAATTATGAGTTATGAATTATTGTAACTCAGTTTTTTAATTCATAACTCATAATTTCTACTTCATAATTTCTCCAAATCATGGCAGACAAACATTCCGGCAAACAGGGCGAATCGCACCAAGGCGGCCCCAACGTAGCCCAGCAAGCCGCCGGCACCGGCGAAGACAACGACAAAGGGCGCGACGAGCAAGCCGAAAAACGCTTGCGCGAAGAAGCCCAGGACGCGCCCCACACGCACCCCAACCGCTAGCGGCGGCCACTCGGTACGTCGTTTTCACCTCTCTAACTTCCTTTTTCCATGGCTACCCACCACACTGAGCAGAACCAGGAGTCGCAAACCAATAAAAACCAGCCCGGCCTGCCCGAGCAGCCCAAAGCCGACGCCCTGCCCGCCAGCGACCTCGACGAAGCTACCGAAGAACGCCTCGCCAACGAGGCTGAGGACGCGGGCACCACGCACCCCAATCGCGGCCACAACAAGCCTGACAATGGCAAAGGCAGTTACGCCTAGTCGTTTGCCGAGTAAAAAAATCGCCCCGTGCCGCACTGGCCGGGGCTTTTTCGTGCCGTTTTTAATTGCAATGGAATGAACCGCCGCTTCGCCGCTACCGATATTCACGGCTGCCTCGAAACCTTTAGCCATTTGGTGGAGATAGTGCTACGCCTGCGCCCCGCCGACACGCTGTACCTGCTGGGCGACTATGTTAATAAAGGCCCGGACAGCGCAGGTGTGCTCGACTACATCATGCGGCTCCAAACAGCTGGCTACCAAGTGCATTGCCTACGCGGCAACCACGAGCAGGAACTACTAGCTACCATTCACGGCACGCCCAACGCCAACAATATGTGGAAATCGGCAGCCGAGCGCGACCTAGTGCTAGCCAGCTTCGGGGTGGCCGAAACCGCCGCCATTCCGGCCCGCTACGTGGCCTGGATGGCCGCGCTGCCGCTGACGCTGGAATTGCCCGACTTTGTTTTGGTGCACGCCGGCTTCGATTTTACCCTACCGCCCGTCGACATGCGCCGCGACGAGCACAGTATGCTTTATACCAAAAGCTTCGTTTTTGACCCCTCGCGGCTGGGCGGCAAGCGCCTGCTGCACGGCCACGTGCCCACGCCCGTGGCCGAGATACAGGCGAAGGTGGCCGCCCGCGCCGGCGCCATTGGGCTGGATGCGGGCGGCGTGTATCGGCACAACCCCGAATTGCGCCACCTGGCGGCGCTGAACCTGGATAGCTGGGAGCTGCACCTAGTGGAGAATCGGGAAGCGCCTTACCCGATAAATATGCGGTAAGCTTCAGCTTGCCGTTTTCAGATAAAAATTAGTTTGCGTAGCTGTTTTTCGGCAAGCTAAAGCTTACCCTACTCCTCGTCGTACTTTTGGGGCCATGCAAGCCACTGCCTCTACCCTCGCCCCCGCCGCCTTGCGCGACACCACCGTCTTCTCGCTCATTGAGCAGGAGCGCCAGCGCCAGACCCATGGCCTGGAGCTCATTGCCTCCGAAAACTACGTTTCCGACCAAGTGATGGCGGCGCAGGGCTCGGTGCTCACCAACAAGTACGCCGAGGGCCTACCCGGCAAGCGCTACTACGGTGGCTGCGAAATAGTTGACCAAGTCGAGCAGCTCGCCATCGACCGCATCAAGGAGCTATTTGGCGTGGCCTGGGCCAACGTGCAGCCCCACTCCGGCGCGCAGGCCAACGCGGCCGTGATGTTGGCCTGCCTCAACCCCGGCGACAAAATCCTGGGTTTTGACCTCAGCCACGGCGGCCACCTCACCCACGGCTCGCCGGTCAATTTTTCGGGCAAGCTCTACCAGCCTAGCTTCTATGGCGTAGAAAAGGAAACCGGCCTCATCGACTGGGATAAAGTAGTGGACACCGCCCGCCGCGAGCGCCCCAAGCTCATCATCTGCGGCGCCTCGGCCTACTCGCGCGATTGGAACTACGCCGCCCTGCGCCGCGCCGCCGACGAAGTCGGCGCCCTGCTGCTGGCCGACATTTCGCACCCCAGCGGCCTCATCGCCAAGGGCTTGCTGAACAATCCATTTCAGCACTGCCACATCGTAACCACGACCACGCACAAAACCCTGCGCGGCCCCCGCGGCGGCCTCATCATGCTGGGCCAGGATTTTGACAACCCTTTCGGCCTGAAAACGCCCAAGGGCGAAACCCGCCCCATGTCGGCTTTGCTCGACTCGGCCGTGTTTCCCGGCACGCAGGGCGGCCCGCTCGAGCACGTCATTGCCGCCAAGGCTATCGCTTTTGGCGAAGCCCTGAGCGACGACTACAC